>CAZSOP010000330.1:0-5119 GCA_964608385.1 uncultured Cytophagia bacterium | reverse complement strand
GCCGGCCGAAATTGAAGAGTATATTCTCTCCAATCATCTCTATAGGGATTGACTTGCTCAAAGAGGTTCGTATAACGTGAAAATTCTGCAGATATGCTCCTCCGGATCATGGGGTGGAATGGAAATGCATGTGTGTGCGCTTGCAAACGCATTGCAGGAACAGGGTTTTGATATTACGGTTGCCGCTGCTGCCGACAGCAATATAGATTCATTCTGCAAAGAGCATGATCTGCCATTTTTCATGTTTCAACCTTCGGGCTATCTTTCACCTCTATGCCTATTACGGCTTTTTCGTTTTCTAAAAAGGGAAAATTTCGATATTCTCCATGTTCACTATTCTCTTGACCTGTGGACTGTTATTCCGGCAAACCTGACTACAAAAATTCCTGTTGTTTTTATTAAACATATCGGAACAGCCAGGTCAAAAAGGGATTTATTCCACCGGTTTTTATACAAGCGTATTTGTTGTAATATTGCAATATCACGGGTCATTGCCGAAAATCTGAAACAGACACATCCGATAGACCCTGAGCGAATTTGCGTCGTGCATCATGGCATCCGCTTGCAAACGTTTGATGCCGCTGCCGATGCGCGTCAACGAATACGAGCAGAGTTGAAAATTGCTCCGGATGAATTTTTAATCGGTAATATCGGCAGATTGCAAATTGGTAAGGGACATTTGGAATTTTTACAAATGGCCGCGGATATTCGAAAAGAATATCAAACGGTAAAATTTATTGTAATCGGAGAGCCGACAAGGGGGGAAGAGGAAAAAGCAAAAGTCATTTATCATCGTCATAAAGAGCTGGCTCTTGGTGATATCGTTCTGATGCCGGGTTTTCGTCGAGACATCCCTGAACTTTTAAGTGCTATGGATATTTTTGTTTTTCCTTCACATGCTGAGGCATTTGGTTTGGTCTTGATCGAAGCTATGGCTGCCGGTCTCGCTGTTGTATCCAGCAATTGTGACGGCGTGCTGGATATTGTTGAACACGGCAAAGAAGGGCTTTTGGTTCCGCCCAGGGATCAGCATGCCCTCGCCGGTGCTGTCAAGACACTTCTTGACCATCCTGAAGAAAGAAAGCGCATGGCGTTGGCTGCACGCAACCGTGTGGAAAAGCAGTTTACTTTTGATAAGATGATCGAAAAAATTATTCAAATTTATAATAATTGTATTGATTAAACTGAAAAATTTCAGTATCCTATATAAATTCAATATTTCGTAAATAAACCGGGACTCCCTATGGCTGAAGAGAGAATTATTCGACTGATGAAACGCGTTCCTCTTTTTTCGAAATTATCCGATAGTGATGTTTCTCAGCTTGCCGATCAGTGTGTGCGCAGAGAATGCAGACGCGATCAGGTGATTCTTATAGAAGAGGAACTCGGGCAAATTCTCTTTATTATCTTACGAGGTACGGTGAAGATAAAACGTACCAATGACGAGGGCAGAGAAGTCATCATTACGATTCTAAAAGCCGGAGATTTTTTTGGCGAATTGTCTCTGCTTGATGGGAAAGGACGCTCTGCAACCGTCGTTGCCATGCAGGATTCTGAATTGTTGACGCTGAGGCAAAGCGAATTTTTATTAATGCTGGAAAAATATCCATTGATATCCATAGAATTGTTAAAGGTACTGGCAAATCGTATACGAATGGCTAATATTCAGATAGAAAATCTTACCCTGCAGGATGCAATGGGGCGGGTCGGTGCTGCCTTGATGCACGTGGCTGAGCAAACCGGCTATCAACGCGGTGAGAGTGTTGTTATTCCCAAGTTGCCGGTACAGCAAGATCTTGCCAACATGGCAGGCACAGCCAGAGAAACCATCAGTCGGGTAATGTCATTGTTGGAAACCAAAAACGTACTGCAACGCGAGGGCCATCGCGTTGTGATTTTACATTATGAGAAATTTAAAAGGGATTTTGTTAAAATCCGATAACTGTCTCAATCATTTATTGACTTGACCGGATAACTTTTGTAAATTTAACGTTATTAATTCACCGGAAAGATATTCAACCGCTTTAAACAGGAGAGAGTGTTATGGCTATCTTGGAAGAATTGGCTGACAATATTATCAAAGGACAGGCTCCAAAAGTTGAAGAATTGACTCAAAAGGCACTGGATGACGGAACAAACCCGGAAAAGATGTTACAAGAAGGATTGATTGCCGGAATGAATGTTGTTGGTGCTAAATTCAAGGCCAATGAATTTTACGTTCCCGAGGTTCTCATCGCCGCCCGTGCAATGAAAGCCGGTATGAAAATTTTGCGTCCTAAACTGGCGGATAGCGGTGTTGAACCGGTCGGCCGTTTTGTTATCGGAACAGTTAAAGGAGATTTACACGATATTGGCAAAAATTTGGTATCCATGATGATGGAAGGTGCCGGTTTTGAAGTGATTGATCTCGGTGTCGATGTTTCGCCGGAAAAGTTTGTTGCAGCTGTTGAGGAAAATAAAGCACACTTTCTGGGATTGTCCGCCTTGTTGACAACCACGATGGTAAACATGCAGGGAACGATTGATGCATTAAAATCTGGTGGTTTGCGCGATAATGTTAAAGTCGTCGTTGGCGGAGCTCCATTGACGCAAAAATTTGCAGATGATATCGGTGCCGATGGCTATGCTCCTGATGCCGCCAGCGCTGTTGATATAATCAAAGAAATATCGGAATAGGTGTTCGCTTAAAAATGGCTGAAATTTTCGAATTATTTGTTCCCGGACGGTTATGTCTTCTGGGCGAACATTCAGATTGGGCTGGCGGTTACCGGCGTATCGATTCATCGATCCATAGAGGATATTGTCTCATCGTTGGAACGAATCAGGGTATAAGCGCACGCGTTCATCATCATCCGAATAAATTGATCATCAAAACCACGTTGCCCGACGGTAAAGTTCTGGGACCACACGAGATCGATATGGATGCGGATGAGCTGCTGAAAATAGCTGAAGAAGGTGGATTTTACAGCTATACCGCCGGAGTGGCTTATCACGTATTGTGTCATTACAATGTACAGGGACTTTTTATCGATAGCTATAAAATGGACCTTCCGATACGGAAAGGGTTATCTTCGTCGGCTGCTAACAATGTTATGGTGGCGCGAGCTTTTAATAAAGTTTATGACTTGAAACTTACTACCCGCGGTGAAATGGAAATCGCCTATCAGGGCGAGATATTGACTCCGTCTCGTTGCGGCAGGATGGACCAGGCCTGTGCCTATGGAGATACACCCGTTCATATGACCTTTGACGGTGACAAACTGGCCATAGAAGAGGTACCGCCTAAAGAAGATATCTATATGGTTGTGGCGGATTTAAATACGGGCAAAAACACGCAAAAGATACTCGCCGATCTGAACGCATGTTACCCCAAGAGTGGTGGCAAAATCGGTGAAGATGTTCGCTACTATTTGGGCCCCGTAAATAAGGATATGGTTAACCGGGGCAAAAAGATTTTGCGAGTCAGTGATGCAGAACAGCTCGGCGCTTTGATGGCGGAGGCTCAGCGTTTTTTTGATATGTTTATGGCGCCCGCATGCCCGCAAGAACTGTTGGCGCCTAAACTACATTTTATCCTCAGCAGTCCCGAGGTCGCGCCTTTCACGTTTGG
This sequence comes from uncultured Cytophagia bacterium, assembly GCA_964608385.1. Taxonomy (GTDB): domain Bacteria; phylum Zhuqueibacterota; class Zhuqueibacteria; order Residuimicrobiales; family Oceaniaggregativiventaceae; genus Oceaniaggregativivens_A. The sequence goes on along the minus strand of CAZSOP010000330.1, from coordinate 1,509 downwards.
CGGCAAGGGCGTGGGTTCCCAGGGTGACGGATGCGTACAATTCGTCAGCAAGGGAGCGAAAGAACAGAAAAAACTGATGACTAAATTGAAAGAAATGGAATTGGAACCCTATCCCTTAACGATCCATTCCAATATAGAAAATATAAATTCCTGATAGCAAAACCTGTCTGAACCTGAAATTGCGAGCGGAGGTTATTTCATGTCTGTACTTGCCATAAACGGAGGAACACCGGTACGCCGCAGGCCTTTTCCTGCCTGGCCCGTATGGGGGGATGAAGAAATTAAAAATCTCACCGAGGTGGTTAAGAGCGGTAAGTGGGGCAGTTTACACGGAGACAAAACGGCACTACTCGAACGCCAATTCGCTGATTTACATTGTGCCACCGAGGGTGTTTGTATAAATAGCGGTACCACCGCTTTACAAATCGCTCTGATGGCGGCTGATGTCGAGGCCGGCGCTGAGGTCATTGTCCCTGCTTATACGTTTATCGCTACGGCAACCGCCGTAATTGAAGTAGGATGCGTTCCGGTCTTTGTCGATGTTGAAGCAGAGACCTGCAATATCAATCCGGTAGAAATTGAAAAAGCGATTACAGAAAAAACGGCAGCTATTATGCCGGTTCATTTTGCCGGTCGCCCTGCAAATATGGATGAAATTCTCGCTATTGGCCGTAAACATGATCTTGTCATCATCGAAGACGCCGCACAGGCCTGGGGGGCAAAATGGGACAACCTTCCTGTTGGTGCCATCGGCAAGGCAGGCGTTTTTAGTTTCCAATCGTCAAAGAATATAAACAGCGGCGAGGGTGGCATTCTATTGACCAATGATAATATTGTTGCCAAAATGGCCCGCTCGCATTCCAATTGCGGCCGAAGCGATGATGGGGAATGGTACGAACATTTTTATTACGGTGGGAATTATCGCCTGACCGAATTTCAGGCAGCGGTTTTACTGGCACAATTTCAGCGCTACCCGGAACTGCACAAAATCCGACTGGCAAATCTCGAATACCTCAATGAAAAGCTCTCGGATATTCCTGGAATCGAAATTTGTCGTCCTGATGACCGTATTTCAGATCACGCTTGTCATATCTTTATTTTTCGAATAAACCCTGCCGAGTTTAGCTCTAAAAGCAAGAAAAGCATCATTCATGCCCTGCAGAAAGAGGGAATCCCGGCGAATGGCGGCTATTCTTTGCCATTGTACAAACAACCGGTTTTCCTCAATAAATCGTTTGGGCGCCGGGGTAAGAGTGTGGATTTTCCCATTGATTATTCCGCGTTCCATTGTCCGGTTACCGAATCGCTTTGTAATGATCAGGCCATTTGGCTGCGGCAAAATATGTTGCTGGGTACCCGCGACGATATGGATGATATTGTTAATGCGATCAGTAAAGTAAAGGAACAGGCACACACATTGAATGAAAAAATATCTTGACAATGGGTGGTAATTTTTTAACTTTTCTTAAGTATCATTTATTAACAAATAGCGGATATGAAACGGAAGAT
>CAZSOP010000329.1:0-5123 GCA_964608385.1 uncultured Cytophagia bacterium | reverse complement strand
TATGCCGCGGTTCAGGTTGAAAACCAAAGAATACAGTTATATAATTTTCATTTTTATCCGAGCGGCCACCCGTTTATTCGGTTTTTTGCCGGCCGGAACAGCTTTGCGACCTTTTCTTCCCGGGCCAGACGAACGTATACAAGGCGTCAGTCAGAGGCATCCCAGGTTCTTGATATTATTGCTGAAAAGAATGGAAGGGTTATTGTCGGTGGCGATTTTAATGACACGCCGAACAGCAGGCTTTATAATCGATTTTCCAAACGGTTTCAAAATGGATTTACACAGGGGGGATGGGGATTAGGGACAACCTTTGGAAGGTCATTATTGTCAATAATTTTTGATTCGTCATCGGCTTTATTTTTTGATTTTCTCAGAATCGATCATATTTTTTGTTCGGAAAATATGGCTGTTTTGTCGGCAAAGGTGCTCAACCTGGATGTTTCCGATCATCGCGCCCAGGTGGTTGTGATCGGCATGTAAAAGCAGGGCTCCCCGGGAACAACTTGTGGCTCAAAAAGATTGGAACGTTAACGAGATTGATTTCGTTTAATGTACGGATTGAATGAAAAGCCCGGGATGGATTGACCATATTATTCATAATACCTATTCCGCTTGATAAGTAGAGTAAGCAAGCGTCTAATTGATAAAAAGGAGTCTTTGTGAAGATTGTTATTCATATTTTTTTGTTAATGTTCTTTATCATCGGGTTGGGAACCGCCAGAGAGGATACCTTTAAAGCTCAATACGACTGGAGTTTGATGCTCTGGCGCAAGGGAGAATATAAAAAGGCCATTAACCAGCTTGAGGAGATGTCCAAACGCTGGCCCGATAGTAGCGTGGTCTATAGCCTCCTTGGCCAATTTCAAATAAAAATGGATGATTATGGCGAGGCTAAAAAATGGTTCAAAAAGGCCGAGGAAAGAGACGGAAACAATCCGGAAACGCATTATTATCTGGGAATATGCAGCCGGGAACTTTCCCTCCACAAACCGCCATTATTCCGACAAGTTGAAATGAAACGATCCAAAGAGCACTTTGAGCGGGTCACACAAACCTTCCCCGATTACAAAGATGTTTGGTATCAGTTTGCTATTTTGGACAAATACAAGCGTCATTACAAGGATGCCGTCATCAAGGCGGAAACGCAGGCCAGAATTAAACCGTATGTTCCTCATATCATATCAGGTACACATTGGTTGTATGATATATTTTTGCATCACAAATATCCTGAAGAGTGGTTGCTGGAACAGGAGGGTTACCGGGCAGATTATTTTTTGGCGGAATTATACCGCAGGGAGGAAAAATTCAGACAGGCGGATTCAATACTGCAAAATCTTATCGATTGTCCGATAGAGTATCTCAAGGTTCCTGTTTATCTCTCCTATGCCCGCATGTACTCGCAACAGAATAGAGGAAAAGAGGTTCAAAACAGTTTTTATCGTGCTATTGACTCTCTTGAAACGGTGGTCGAGGCGGCATTAGTGTTTCAGGATATTAAATTCGTTTTAACCGACACTGAATTGGATTATTACCTCTCCTTAAATAATATGGCTGAGCTCAGACGTTTTTTTCGTCTTTTTTGGCAACGCAGAAATCCGGTACCGGCTGCACCATTAAATTTTCGGCTGATAGAGCATTACCGGCGATTGGTTTATGCTGAAGAGTATTATCGTTACGATGGCGAGCGGACGTGGTTTAATAACCCCGACAAGGAAAGATATTTGCGGTTTCCCCGGGTATTCAACCTGAATCGGACTTTTAATGATAAGGGATTGGTATATATTCGCCACGGCAAACCGGATGATTATGCCGCTGATGTCGGAGAAAGCATACCTCAAAATGAATCCTGGCTCTATTATAAAAGAGGAGAAAAGAAAAAATTAATTTTTCATTTTTTCATTGACGAAAATGCAACCGGAAACAACTGGCGCCTGAAAGCAGATATTCCCAAGGCGCTGGCTTTTAGTCGCATTAACTGGGATAAAATTTTCCATCGAATCTATTCAGCCAGCTATCTGGATTATCTCAACGTCAAGACAGAAATGACCGAATTGAGCAAAAAGGACGTTATGGTGGGGTTGAATAGCGATCGACACAGCTGGCCAAAGGAGACCAAACCTCTCTCTTTTCCTTTTTACCTCTCTTCTTTTAAAGGCAGAGGAGATTCTACCCGATGCGAAATATATTATGGCTTGTCAAGTGAAGATTTATTGCTGAAAACGGATAAAGCCGCTGCAGGTGATGAGATTATCTGGGGCTTTAAGGCTGTGGATAACCATTTCAATGATATATATAAAGAGGTAAAGAGAATTTCGCTTTCGGATATCCGTGATATGACGGATTCTTTGGGCATGTATATCGATCAAATCACGTTTAGCTCGGATACCAGCCGGCATCTTTTCAGCCTTTATTTGCAGGGAATCAACGAAAATGAAAAAGGCGGATATACCTTTCGTTATCATCCTCCCCTCTATGATGATAAATCCATCAAAATGAGCGAATTGGAACTCGCCAGAACGATTCAGCCTTCCGCCAATGCCGGTTCATTCGGAAAAAAGGGATTATCGGTTATTCCTCAGCCGGATCGCAGCTTTTACAAAAATAATCCCGTTTATGTTTATTTTGAATTGTATAATTTACCCGTTGAATATGGCAAAAAAATGCAGTATACTTTGGAGTACAATATAGAAACGATTAAAAAATACAACCAGAACATCTTTTCCAAAATTGCCGGCATTTTTAAAAAAAGCAAAGAGAAAATATTCAACAGGGTCGAAAGATCGAGTGCCCAAACCGATGTTGTAGAATATATCGCTCTCGATCTCAGCGCCAAGGATGCCGGAGAGTATGAATTAACAGTACATGCCAAAATTTCGGGCAAATCATCAACTGTCTCTTCCAAAGTAGGATTTACATTGTTATGACAAATACAGAGCGGAACGAAGAAATTGATCTGATTGATGAGGTGTTTGCCTCTGTAATTCCAAAATTCCACGAAGCCCATGATATTATGGTTTCATTGCTGGATTTTCCACAAACTCAAAAGGTTCGGATTGCTGACCTCGGAAGCGGATTCGGCGCCTTTTCAAGCCGTATATTCAACGTATTGCCTTCTGCAACCCTGTTTGCTGTCGACCGGAACAAGGATATCCTGGAAAGAACAAGGAAACGCCTGCCAAATGACGTGACAGATCAATATATTCCTTTTCTGCGTGATTTGAACGACAAAGCATGGATGCATGAGCTGGACTCGCTGGATGCCGTTCTTTCATCCTTTACGCTTGATTTTTTAACCCTGGAACGACACGAAGAGCTCATTCATGAAGCCTATCATTTGCTTAATCCACAGGGCCGATGGATTTCATGTGAGTTTTTCCGCACCGAGGACAACCGGATCAACAGGGTTTTTCATGAGATTGAGATAAGATACGTGCAAAATGAAATTAAAGCCGGAAATGTGAATAAAGATCAAATCGACCGAATGGCCAAATCAACTCTTTTACGGCAACAGCATCATGTCTGTACTGTTGGTGAAAAAATGGCGTGGATGAAAAAAGCAGGATATCGACAGATTGAAATTCCGTGGAAATTTTTAAACCTCGCCGTTATTTCCGGGATCAAGTAATTTCACCCCCTTGACATCCACCTGGATTCCTGATTAAAAATAAACGTAAGCCAATCTCTCTGCCAATCGACAAGGATTTTGCCATGTTTACTGCAACACTTTTCGGTGAGAAAACAATCTGTGTTGAATTTGAGAATCATACGGATCATTTACATGTCCAGGATTTCAAGCTCGATCCCGACGTAAGAATCAAAAAAATCCGGCAACAGGGAAACCAATACTATGTTCACACGGATCCTCTTTCGCTGAATCAGACTCTGCACCTGACCTGTAAAGATCATACTGCCGAGATTATTCCGGATACGGTTCTGAATCATTGTCGGTCCAACAAAGAAATGGGTTGCAGCTGGGATGCAGAGCAAACGTTTTTTCGACTCTTCTCGCCACGGGCAAAACAGATTACCTTATTACTCTATAATGAATTCGGTTCTGATAAACCGGATGCGTACGACATGCAACGCGATGGAGACGGTGTATGGGAACGCGTTTTGCCTGGTCACCATTTTGGAAAATATTATGCCTACAGTGTCAAAGGTCCCGAAGGTGTTGCCGAATGCTTTGATGAAAAGGTCATTATCGGTGATCCTTATTCGCGTGCTGTGGCAAGGGATAACTCTTATCACCACCGCTCTATTTCATTAATCATCGATCCGGCAGATTATGACTGGCAGGGGGACAATGGGGTTCGCATACCGCCTGAGGAGCTGATTATTTATGAATGCCATATACGCGATATGACTGCAGATCCGAGTTCCGGCGTTTCACCGGATCTTGCCGGAACCTACAAAGGGCTTTGCCAGACCGGCATCCGCGGTGGCCTCGAACATATAAAATCTCTGGGCGTCAATGCCGTTGAATTCCTGCCGGTTCATGAGTTTGCCAACCTGGAAATTCCTTATGGTATTAAGACAGAGGGGATTCTCAACTCCTGGAATCCCTATTCGCGAAATCATTGGGGATATATGACCAGCTATTTCTTTGCCCCTGAATCTTGCTATGCAACGCAGCAATCATTACAAAGCGACTTTTGTGGCGTGGGAGGAAGAGAGATCTTTGAATTTAAAGATGTGGTGAGAACTGTTCATCAAAATGGAATGGCGGTTATTCTGGATGTTGTTTTCAATCATGTCTCTCACTATGACCAGAACTGTTTTAAATATCTGGGAAAAAGCTACTATTTTCGTCTGGATAAAAAGGGGAAATATCTAAAAACGAGCGGTTGCGGAAACGATTTTAAAACAGAACGCCCGATGGCGAGAAAAATGATTCTGGACTGCCTGAAATACTGGATGAAGGAATACCATATCGATGGATTTCGCTTCGACCTTGCCGCTCTTATCGATCTCGAGACGGTAGAAGCAATCGCTTCCGGGTTGCGCGAGATAAATCCGGATGTCATTTTGATTGCAGAACCCTGGGGAGGAGGGAAATATCAGCCGGCTGAATTTTCTAGATCGGAAGAGCACACGTCTGAACTCCAGTCACGTGAAACGATCTC
>CAZSOP010000328.1:0-5127 GCA_964608385.1 uncultured Cytophagia bacterium | reverse complement strand
GCTCTTGGCGAGCTTGGCGGTTTTGGGTACGCATTAACCGGATGATCCTAAAAAGTGTTATCAAATGCTTTTAAATGCTCGAGATCTTTACTTTTCCAGACCCCAGTATGGAGTCCGGCCATAAAGGCAGCACCCAGAGATGTAGATTCGGTTATCTTGGGGCGATTGACCCTTTTGTTTAGAAGATCGGCCTGAAATTGCATAAGAAAAGTGTTGTTTGCGGCACCGCCGTCAACCATAAGTTCCTCACATCTTTCCCCACTTTCTTCTTCCATTGCGACGAGGACATCATAGGTTTGAAACGCCATGGATTCCAGAGCTGCGCGTATAATATGATTTTTATGTGTTCCTCTGGTTATTCCGGTGATGATACCTCTTGCCCGCATGTTCCAGTAGGGTGCTCCTAATCCGACAAAGGCAGGTACCATGTACACACCACCGTTATCTTTTACCATCAGAGCGGCTCTTTCGCTATCTGATGCGCTTTGCAGCAACGTCAATTCGTCCCTTAACCATTGAATGGCAGCTCCTGCGATAAAAATAGAGCCCTCCAGCGCATAACAGGGATTACCCTCGCTATTGGTGGCCAGAGTGGTGATTAATCCCCTTTTAGAGAAGACAGGTTCTTCGCCGATATTCATGACAACAAAACAGCCGGTTCCATAGGTGTTTTTGATTTGGTTTTTCTCAAAACAGGTTTGGCCGAACAGAGCTGCCTGTTGATCCCCGGCTACGCCACAGATCGGTATTCCCTCTAATTCTGGTATTGATGTAACCGTACCAAAGTCACCTATAGAGTTTTGCACATCCGGCAATATATGTTTTGGAATGGCGAGTATTTTCAACAGTTCCCCATCCCATTTTTTCTCCAGAATATTAAAGAGCAATGTTCTGGATGCGTTTGAATAGTCGCTTAGATGGTTTTTTCCGCCGGTGAGTTTCCAAATTAACCAGCTGTCGACGGTACCAAAAAGAAGATTTTTCGAGTCTTCAGTCGTACGATCCAGTAACCATTTGATCTTTGTGCCACTAAAATAGGGATCAATGGGAAGACCGGTCTTTGTATAAAACTTTTCCTTGTGGCGAGACAACTGTTCGCAAATTTCTGCGGTTCGACGACATTGCCAAACAATGGCATTATACACTGGTTTGCCGTTGTATTTATTCCATAAAATGGAGGTTTCTCTTTGGTTGGTAATTCCGATGGCTGTAATATCAAGAGTATTTCTCGACAATAGATCGCGGATAGATTCTACTACCGTCTGCCAAATACGCTCCGGATCATGTTCAACCCATCCGGGTTGAGGATATATCTGCGGTAATTCGCGATAGCTTTTATCGACCGTTTGCCCCCGGCGATCATAGAGTGCTGTTGTGGTTCCGGTTGTGCCTTGATCAATTGCAAGAATATTCATTGTGGTTCCTTTCACAGTCTTGATTTTATTTCCTTCCACAGATCCTGGTACGAGCTTGCCGCTCTTGAATTTGGCAGAGAGCGTACCACCGGTTCGCGGTATATTCCCATTTTTTCAATGTCGGACAGATAGGGAATCCAGTTTTTTAAAAAGCGATTATCTTTTTGTTTTTCAAGTATGAAATTTTTATGCAAGTTCTTTCTGGACTCTACCATTGAAAAGAAACCAATAATTTTGTTTGGGTTCATATTCTTTTTTTCAAAAAAGGACAGTATTTTATCAAAGGTTAGCATGGAAAGGGGTGTTGGAATGGTTGGCACGAGCAAGATGTCGGCAGCATTAAATATATTTTCAGAAACCAGAGTCATATTGGGCGGACAATCCAGGAAAATATAGTTGTATTCTTTTTTAAAAGGTTTGATTACTTTTTTAAGGCGTTTTTTGGATTTTTTACAGTCATTTAACATGAGATCCAGCTTGCGATAAGAAAAGCACGACGGCAGGAGGTCGAGATTTTTATAATCGGTTCCGCGGATGCTTTGGTCCCAATTTTTGCCACCTTTGAGCAGCTTTTTCGAGCTGAGGGTTTTAGGGGGTCTGATTTTTAGATAAAAAGAAGCCGATCCCTGCGGATCCAGGTCACAAATAAGCGCAGGCAGGTTTTCTCTCGAAGCCAGGTAGGCGAGGTTGATCGTTGTCGCGGTTTTTCCCACCCCGCCTTTAATATTATAAACAGCTAAAATAAACAAAAGACTACTCCTGTTTAGGGTTAGATGAGATAATGTTCAAATGCTTTCGAGTTTTTGATAAATTGATCGACCGCAGTTGGAAAATTTTCGCTAATTTTTTGTTGCCGTTGATGCAAATCCTGTACAAGCGCTCCGATAGCAGCTGCTGTTATATTCGGACAATTTTGCGTTCTGTTTAAAAATGCGATCAAATGTTCTTGTTCAATACTATAATCATTATAAATTCCCAATATGGTTTGCAGGTTTTTAATGCTCTTCAAAAACGGGAAAAGGGCTTCCGGAGGAAATAGTGAGGAAAAGAACTCGACCAAATATCGTAATTTTTTGCAGCTGATTCTAAAGGCATGATAATTTTCATCCGGTGTGGTTGAATTCATTTTTAAACCCTGTTTTAGCACTTTTCGGTAATTTTTCAGAATTCGCCTTTTTGCCAGCTCCCGCACAGGCAGGTTAAAATGTTTTCCCCGCTCATTCTCGGGGACAGAGGATTGATTCAAGAAAGCGACCCACTGTTTTACGAGTGTATGATAAGAGTCTGATTTGAGTTCCAGGACAAATTTTTCAAACTCTCTTTTCCGTTCAATCTCGAGGGTGTTGTAAAAATATTCCAGGCCAGGTCTGAGCGGGTTCGGTAACCTTTGCAAAAAGTCATCCTTGTTTAAAAGATAAACATCTAAATCCCGAAGGCGATTGGATTTTTTCGCCAACAGGGAAAATTCCTTTTTATATCTATCGATGATGTCGGCAGAAAATACATTTTTTATTTGAGTCATTGCCGAACGAGTTCGGCGAAGAGCAACTCTGAAATCATGCAAAAATTCAGTGTCTATATCTTTGATAATACCCTGTTCGTTGCATCTCATTACACTGATGAGGAACAAGACAATTTTTCGAAATGCCTCATGAGCGGGAAGCTGCGGTGAAAGAGCAATATTGAGTTTGGAGGAATAGTCGCCGGGTGTTATGTCAAGCAACGTCATAGCCAGAGTCGCTACGTCACCGGTCGTTTTTGCAAGATTAAGAGAATCGAGTATTTTCTGCGCCTCGATAAAATCCTGCCCGTATCCTCTAATGGCTTCGAGGGCGAAACAGGTAATTTGTTTTTTTGATTTTTTTACGGTTAAGGTGTTTTTGGAAATTCTGCAGACTGTTTTTTCGTCGACATTAAGGATGCTTTTTTTTAGAGTATGGATATGGCATCTAAAAAGGGGTAGCAATGCCCTGACATCCATTATTGGAGTCAACTGTTGTTTCAGCAGCGATTCCGGCAGATCATCAGAAAACCGGGGATTATGGTTGCTCTTCCATTCAATCGAGGTCAGCGGCTTGTTTGTTTGTCTGTTAATCAACGAAAGGGTCTTTTCTTCATTTTGCAAATAAAATCCAGCTTGATATAACCGCCAGTCAAACGTATCATAATATTTGCGTTGTCGTTGTGTGTCAGATTCGTCTCTGATCAGCAAAGTTTGAGATAATTTTTCAAAAATTTTCTCTTCAGTCTCTTGTCGCTCGATAATATAAAGAGATTGTTTATACAAATTCAATTCTCCTGTCTCTCTGGATTGAATAGCCGTAATGATTTTAAATCCATATTTCCTCCTGAAACAATTATGCCGATTTTTTTTTCAGGAATGGAATCCAGGTTTTGCCAGAGCGCAGCCAGCGGGACAGCTGCTGAGGGCTCTACGATGATTTTCATGCATTCCCACATTAATCGGGTTGCGTTGGTTGCCCCTCTGGCTTTAAACGATCCTGTTTTTTGCAGGTTTTCGCATTTGAAATAGAGCGTTTTTGATGATATTGCATTAAGCGTTGTACTGGTGAATATGGGAGTCTGGTGAATAAATGGCGCAATGCGCCGCCGGGCATTTTGAATATTATCAATTGTTGGTATCTTGATCATGTTTGACATTGAATAGACGCGCCGGCAAGCCGGCTTTATTTGAAAGCATTCATTCTTCGGCTAACTAGTGTGTATACTATTCATAATATTAAAAATGCCGGACTTGTGCAAGCCTTTGCATCAATATATTATCTGTGAGGGTGTCGGCTTTTATTCTATTAACAAGCCGGCTATTGTGGCTGTCATCCATGAGGCAAGGGCCCCTGCAAACATCGCTCGGAGGACAACTTTGGACAGGTCGGAGCGGCGGTGCGGAACCAGCGCTCCGATACCGCCAAGTTGAATGCCTATTGAGGAAAAATTGGCAAAGCCACAAAGCGCATATGTTGAGATGGTTACAGCTCTGGAGGAAAGCGCCTCGTTGTTAATGTATTTTGCCAATTCAGCATAGGCGACAAATTCATTTACGGCAACCTTAATGCCCAGCAGATTTCCCACCTGAAGCGCATCTTTCCAGGGGACTCCCATCAGAAAGGCAAGTGGAGAAAAGAGGGTTCCAAGCAGTGTTTTCATGCTACCCGGAAAGATACCTTTATATTCTCCGCGGATTTGGTTAAAGGCTCCGCCAAGGAGCTGCTGGTCGACCATTTGATCGAAAAAACCGAGTATTTTATCTAAAAGCCCAACAATAGCAATAAACGCCAAAAGCATAGCACCGACATTCACAGCCAGCTTGAGTCCGTCTGTGACACCTTTTGCAGCAGCATCGAGCAAATTGTCTGCCCGTTTGGTTTTGGGCATTTCCACATTTCCGGCTGTTTTGGATTTTTGGATTTCCGGATAGAAGAGCTTTGCCATCATCAAAGCTGCCGGAGCAGACATGACACTGGCTGCGATAAGGTGGCCGGCGTCAACCCCGATACGTATATAGCCGGCAAGAACGCTTCCTGCAATTGTGGCAAATCCACCCACCATAATCGCGTGCAGCTCGGAGGGGGTCATGTCGTTTAAAAATGGCCGTATCAGCAGTGGAGCTTCTGTTTGGCCAACAAATATGTTTGCGGAACATGAAAGGGATTCGGCGCCGGAGGTGCGCAAGGTCCATTTCATGAATTTTGCC
>CAZSOP010000327.1:0-5147 GCA_964608385.1 uncultured Cytophagia bacterium | reverse complement strand
GATGGGAACACTGGCAGGAAATGAATCCCCCGGTGAAACCTACGATTATATTCGCCGCGAATTGATTCAAACAAAATCCGCTCTCTCTATTAATTTCACCTATATGGGACAAGAAAGACAAAGCTCGGCGTATAAACGAAAATACGACATTGAAGGGGAAGGCGATTTTAAGGATCTCTATAGATTGGTGTGGTTTCTTGAACGCGGTCCCATTTTTTATGACGTCAGATCACTGAATGTCGATACCATCATCGAAGAGGAGGAAGATACGCCAAAAAATCGCGAAATCAACTTTAAAATGCAGGTGTGGGGATTTTGTAAAGATGAAGGCGTTGAAATAAAAGCTGTGAATCGCTCTATTAAAGGCCCCAACCCCATAGCAGAACTGGTTTCCAATTCAATGAGAAATCGACTCTCCCTTGAGAGAGCCAGTGCTTTGAACGCTCAGAACCAAGCCGCAAGGAGCGAAAAAGCGCCTGTGGCCGAGCCACCGCGTCAGGAAACCATCGCATCCGAAACCAGTGCAAGCAACCTCCCCGTCATCACCCGAACCTCAAAAGTTCTGGCCGTAACCCCTTCAAGCTGTATTGTTCAGGATGACAACGGCAAACAATGGAGACTGGGGCCTGGCGACAAGATTGAAAAAGGATTTCTCGAAGAAATCCAGAATCAAACAGGTAAGGTTGTTTTTCGTATTCAGGACACCCATAAAAGTGAATTGATTGAATTATCAACTATTCCATGATATGCCTATGAAAAAAATGTTAATAAAACTTTGTTTCAGTTTCATCATGGTGGCGATACCGTTACATGCTCAGCAAGAGTTTCCGCCAAGGTATGTAGCGGAAGGAGAGATTGTCTCATTAAGCAGTAATCTCAACTTTGCCGATGCCCTGGACATCCTTAGTGAATATTCGATACAATTCGCTTCCAAACCGATATTCGACCCCACCAAACAAAACGGTGAAATCGGTATCGATATCAATCGTCTGCCGTGGAAGAAAGCCATGGAGATCATTCTCAGTCGCAGAGGACTGTGGTATGTTGAGAAGGAACACTTTTTCCAGATTGTCGTTGCCGCAGACAAGACTGAAAAGCTGAATGTTCCCTCGGCCGGAGGTGACGGGGTTTCGCTCAGGCTGGGAAGCCGTGAAGTAAAAATCGAAACCATTTTCTTCGAAGGCGATCGCAAAGCCCTTTCAGAAATCGGTATCGACTGGAGCACGTTTTACAACGGCAAAGTGGACATATCTGCCGAACAGATGGGTGCACTGCAGGTCAATGAGAGCTTTCTGGATGCTACCATCAAAATACCCAACAGAATTTTCAATGTCAGCGTCGAAGCGCTGTTTCGGGTTTTTGACTCGAAAAATGTGGGACGGGTTCTGGCACAGCCCCAGGTCGTGGTCACAGAGGGTAATGAGGGCAGTATACAGGTGGGACAGGATTTTTCGATCAAAACCCTGGATTTTGCCGGCAACACCATAGAGCGTTTCTACAGTACGGGTACGATTCTGGAGGTAACCCCCTACATCCTCACCGAAGATGAAAAAGGAGATGCAATCGTTCTAAAAGCGCATGTCGAAAGAAGCCAGGCTTCTCCGGATGTCGTCAGCACCATTATTAAAAAATCCGAAGCCAATTCCTTTATTCAATTATTCGACGGAGAGGAAACCCTGATCGCCGGTCTCTATTCCACCGAGAAAACAACACTGCGTAAAGGCATCCCCTTTTTTAAAGATTTACCGCCCTGGTTTTTGGGAATACGCTACCTGACGGGCTATAACCGCGTCGAAGATACTGAAAAAGAACTCATTATTATTCTCAGAGCTTCCCTGCTTCCGGATGTATTTGCGCGAAAAGAGGCCAACCGGAATAAAGCAAGAATGTCCGCCCAGGATAAAGTCGATCAATTTCGCACGACCAAACCACAACTGGAACAGCGCCTGGAATCCTATCGCAACACCAAAATCGAAAGAAATAATAATTCTAACGATAAAACGGAAAATAAATCACCAACCCCCCCACCCTCTGTTCAGGAACCCGGCATTCAAATCGGTAAAGTGGTGCATGTCGAGAAAAATCTGGTGCTGATCGAATGGATGAATGGATTCAATGCCGGTTCTCTGAACGGAAAATCACTAACTGTAATCAGAAGGATACGCCCGGAAAAATTTACACCGGTAGGTAAAGTATCGATAAAAAAATCGATAAACTCCAAAACCGTCGCTCAGCTAACCCGGAATACAGGCAAGGTACAGGTGGGCGATAAAGTAGTGGTGAGGCTATAACATGATCAAATATAGATTAATATTCATGGTTGTATTCTTTTTGATATTTTGTGCCGAGGAGGCTGAAGAAATCACCGGAACCAATACGCTGGAACAGGTCGAATCTGGCCGGCCCTCTATCCTGGCAGACGGTGTGTCTGCAGTGGATATAATCGCCACCGTTTATGACAGCAGCCAAAAACCGATTGCCGACATTCCGGTACAATTCACCAGCAGCCATGGAACCATTGATGAACGCGTGATGACAAACGCCAATGGTCAGGCTATTGCATCACTGACCAGCAGTGCCAGCACAACAGATATGACTGCGACTGTCACCGTAACATTGCTGGACTCGACGCAGTTGCAGAAAAGTACAGTTACACAAAAAACAGTGACCCTTAAGGCACAGCAGACGATTATCGAGACCAATAGTGTGAATGAAGGAAAAGCAACAATCACCGTTCTCTTTATCGGCGTCACACTCTCAGCGACTCTGAAAAAAGAGGAATTACCGGCGGACGGCTTGAGTCAAACCGAATTGAACCTGGTCCTAAAGGAAACCACCAGCAAACGGGCTATTCCGTATGCAAAAATTTCCCTGCGGTCAGCCAAAAATACCATTCCGGCCGAAACGATTACCGATAACAGCGGTGCGGCCGCTGCGAGTATAACCGCTCTTACCTATGCGACCACGGATACGATCTATATCGACTATGGCAATAGCATCAGCAAACGTTTATTCATGGACTTTATAACCCCGTTTATCAGACTCGAGCCGAAAACCGCAACCCTCATGGCCGATGGTAACAGCCAGTTACAGCTCACGGCTACGCTCACGTCGCATAGCAATAATCCGATCCCGAAAGCGGAAATTCAATTTTCTACGGACAAGGGCGTGGTGAGCGCCTCGGGAAAAACCAATGAACAGGGACGCGCAACCGCCCTTTTTTCCAGCAACAGCACGATCAGGGATACCGCGATAGTGGTGGCCGTTTTTCACGATATTTCCGACACCGCCCGCATTGCTCTGCAGGAATCCAGCGGTAAAAAGCTCTCTGTGAGCGGACCGCCCGACGTACTGCGCAACGGTGTCAGCCAGGTAGAGATTTCCGCCCGCGTCTTTGATCAAAACAATAATCCCGTTGCCAACAGCACCGTCCAATTTTCCGCTCAGTATGGCGACATTGACACCAATGTAAAAACCGACCTGAACGGATATGTGACCGTTCCCTATATCCCTGATGCCGGCAGCACCGACGTCATCGACACCCTGACGGTCAGCTCGGCAACCAGCACGATAAAACTACCGCTGCTGTTGCGCGGCATTCTTTTACAAATCAGTGCAACGCCCGACTCGATACTGGCCAACGGTATCGAAAATTGTAAATTAACGGTTTCATTAAAAAAAAGTCAGAGCCACAAAGCCATCGCCGGGGCCACCGTGTCGCTTTCCACCACGCTGGGAACGGTGAACAATGAGGTGGTTACCGATTTTAGCGGCGATGCCGCTACAACCGTAACCTCCGGTACCCAATCGGGATCAGCCATCATAATGGCAAAATATGGCCGCATCTCGGATTCCACCCGGGTTCAGTTTGTTTCGGAACAACCCAACACCATCTTGTTGAGCGCCAATCCCAATTTTATCTGGGTAAAAGAAACCGGTGAGCTGGATCAGACTATTATCGCCGCCACCATCCTGACCCAAACCGGCACGGCGATTTCCAATGAAGTGGCGGTCAGATTCAGGCTGCGAAACGGACCTGACGGCGGCGAACGGATTTCACCGGCAACGCCGGGGTCGGATTTGCTCAGCGAGCCCATCAGGACGGTCAACGGCACCGCCAAAATCACGCTGAAATCCGGTATCCGCTCCGGAACTGTCGAGGTCGAAGCCGAGCTGGTAAACTTTACGCAGGTACGTTCCCGTACCACCAATGTCGTTATACGTTCCGGGCCGCCCTATATCTGGATCGACCCGAATAATAAAAACAATGTCGACAGTCACATGACCGTCGCGCTGGACGTGTTTAATCTGGAGGGCTGGAACCACGTCAGACAGTTTAATGTCTCCCTATACGTCGGTGACAAATACAACAACCCGGTGGAACAGGGAACCAGTATTTACCTGACCAGCACGGCCGGCATCATCACCACGGACGTGGTTACAGATACCCAGGGAGAAGGAAGCGCGATATTAACAACGGCAAATCCGCGCCCCTATGTCAATCCCGCGGATCCTCTTATTCTGGCGCCCCATCGCATTCCCAATCCCAACGATGAGGGGATGATGCTGCCCATCACAGTACCTGACTTTGATTTCAATGATGTCGAAAACGATGGTATCGCCTATATCATCGCCTCAACACACGGAAGAGATCAAAACGGAAACGATGCGGTCATTTTTGCAACGCACATGGCGGTCTTTAGCGGCCCCATCGCCGTATTTGATATTTCGAGTAACCGGGACTCGCTGAATCTTGGTGAGGTGGCGACGATTTCGATTGTGGTATACGATATTAACGGCAATCCACCGGCCCGGGGATCAACGCTGACGGCAGATGCTTCCAAAGGAGAAATCTCAAACAGTTCGCTGATGCCGACGCCGGAACGCTATGGATATGGCGCAACATTTTTTCAAACTCAACTGCTCAACAACCTGGACCCCATTCTGGACAAGTCAGGAATGGCCAAAGTAAGCATAAAACTGGACAGTCCGAACGGGGTGGTTAATGAAGCAGTGTATATCTATTTATCAAAAAATGATCCATAACCATGAACACAGGCGAAACCATATTAACCATAGGATCGCTTATTTTGCTATCGTTATTTACGCTGACGCTGACCAGCCATAACGTTAGCAAAATAAGCGAT
>CAZSOP010000326.1:0-5156 GCA_964608385.1 uncultured Cytophagia bacterium | reverse complement strand
CCTTTCACCTATGAATTTCACGTTTCCAGAAAAGCAAGAGATCACTATGAATTCGATCAAACTATTTTTGCCAAAAGCGGCAATGTGGTTTTCGCTGACTTTTCAGCCGGTCACTTGTTCACGCGGAAAATGAACACCAAACGCGACCTCATTAACTATCCTGAACAGGCTATCAAGGCGAGCGAAATTTTTGCCATGGGATTGATCGATGAAATTATGCATGTGGTGCTCGACCTGTATAAAGCGAAACATCCCGATCTCTTCGCCCGGGCACACAAAACGCTTGCCGCCATCATCGGCAGTGAAGCAGTAAAAAAATCTCTGTTCAAATTCACCGATCTGTTTCCCCCGGTTGCTGTATATAGAAACGAAACAGATGTCGAAACCTGGCTTTCGCGGGAGAGCGAAAAAATCCCCCATCAACAGGTGGCTCTCGAGGAGATGCTGATGCTTTGGCTCTCCAATCAAAATCCGGCCTTTTCTGCCTATTCAGAACTTTTCGACGATACCCTGCTGGCCAAGAATACCGGTTATGGACAGATAATCCACGAGCTGGAAGCCCTGTTTTCAAAACTTCCGGCACCATTTAACAGCGGTGTCAGCGGAGAGTCACTACTCGATGTACTGACAGCTCCATTCAGGGCTCATCCGCATTCTTTGACGGAGCAACTGGAATTTATCCGCAAAAATTGGGGATCAATACTGGGCAAAGACCTCTATAAACTCCTGAACAGTCTTGATTTTATTCGCGAAGAGAACAAACCGGCATTTGCCGGTCCGGCTCCCACCCGGGTTTACGAATTTGATCATCTTGCCCCGAATGAGGAACGCTTTAGTCCCGATGCCGACTGGATGCCGAGAACCGTGATGATTGCCAAAAACACCTATGTCTGGCTCGATCAGCTTTCCAAAAAATACAACCGCCGGATCGGGCATCTTGATCAAATCCCGGACGCAGAGTTGGACCGGCTGGCTGAATGGGGATTTACCTCCCTGTGGCTCATCGGTTTATGGGAACGCAGTAAAGCATCACAACGAATCAAACAAATGTGCGGCAACCCCGATGCTGTCGCATCAGCATACTCTCTTTACGATTATGTCATTGCAAACGACCTCGGCGGCAAGTCTGCATATGAAAATCTGAAACAACGCGCCGCCAAACGCGGTATTCGCATGGCTGGTGATATGGTCCCCAACCATGTCGGTATCGATGGCAAATGGGTTTTGGAACATCCCGACTGGTTTATTTCACTCGATCACAGCCCTTTTCCCTCCTATTCATTCAACGGTCCCAATCTGTCCAATGACAACCGGGTGGGTATTTATCTGGAGGATCATTATTATTCACGCAGTGATGCAGCCGTGGTGTTTAAACGGGTCGATCATCATACCGGCAGTGAAAAATATATTTATCACGGAAACGACGGTACCAACATGCCGTGGAACGATACGGCACAGCTGAACTTTTTAAATGCAGAAACACGGGAAGCGGTGATTCAGACCATTCTCCATGTGGCGCAAAAATTTCCCATCATCCGGTTCGACGCCGCCATGACACTGGCTAAACGACATATTCAGCGTCTCTGGTTCCCTGAACCGGGTACCGGCGGTGATATTGCCTCGCGTGCTGAACACGGAATGAGCAAGCAGGCATTTAATGAGGCCATTCCCAAGGAATTCTGGCGCGAAGTGGTCGACCGCATCGCCACGGAGGCGCCTGATACACTGCTATTAGCAGAGGCATTTTGGATGTTGGAAGGTTATTTTGTTCGCACCCTGGGAATGCATCGCGTCTACAACAGCGCTTTTATGAATATGCTGAAAAAAGAAGAAAACGCCAATTACCGCAATGTTATCAAAAACACCATCTTCTTTGACCCGGAAATCCTGAAACGCTATGTCAATTTTATGAACAATCCGGATGAAGACACAGCGGTAGCTCAATTCGGCAAGGATGACAAGTATTTCGGCGTTTGTGTCTTGCTGGCCACTATGCCCGGCCTGTCAATGTTCGGACACGGACAAATCGAAGGATTTACAGAAAAGTATGGTATGGAATTTTGCCGCGCCTACTGGGATGAAACCCCGGATCAGCAGTTGGTGGAACGCCATCAGCGGGAAATTTTTCCACTGCTGAAAAAGCGATACCTCTTTGCCCATGTAGATCATTTTATTTTTTACGATTTTTTCACCAGCGACGGCATTGTCAACGAAGATGTTTTTGCCTATTCGAACCGATATGGCGATGAACACGCGCTGGTTCTCTATAACAATCGTTTTTCAAAGGCAACGGGGTTTATCAAAGAATCGGTTCACTATATCAAAAAGACCGGCAAGGAAGAAAAACAGCAGAGACGAAAGTCGCTGGCAAATGCTCTTTTACTAAAAAAAGGAGACGATACCTTTACGATCTTTCGGGACAGCATCAGTGGCCTGGAATATATCCGCCAAAACAACCAGCTTTGCGATCAGGGTCTCGGAGTTGAGCTCGGTGCCTTTAAATATCATGTTTTCCTCGACTTTCGCCAGCTCAAGGACGACGCAACGAACCGCTATCGCGATCTCACTACTGCTCTCAATGGCAGAGGGGTTCCTTCGATTAATGAAGCGCTGCGCGAGCTGATGCTTCAACCCTTACGTGCCGCGCTTAAAAAACTGATCAACCATCAAGCCCTGGAAAAACTGGATCAGACCCGCAATCAGGCGGCAAAACAAAAATCGACCATAAAAGAGATTACTGACCATCTCTCCGCATTTATCGAGCTGTTGGCCGAATTTGCAGCGCCTCTCAAGATAAACCCCGCAGTTATCGAGCAGGTTGGCAAAGAGCTGAACATCGTACTCGATCAGTCCCGTTTGCTCAAAGAAGAACCGGACCTGGAAGGCCTCATTAAAGAACGGCCTTATCGCTATGCACTTTACTGCTGGCTTTTTGTGCGTTTTCCGGGCAAGCTTAAATCTGAAAGCGATTCGAAAGAGTTGAGTGCAATCTGGCTCGATGAGTTTCATTTTGGCAAAACGATTCGAACCGCCCTGATAAAAGCTGATGCCGAAGAAAATTCGGATCGACTCGTGTTATGGATTAAGATCCTCATTCGCTTTCAAAACTGGTTCAAGCTGCATTCCAGGGAAATCGAACAAAATTATCTGATCCTGGAAACCCTTTTAAAAGACAGCGATGTCAGGCGTTTTATCAATGTCAACCGTCACCAGGATATTTTATGGTTCCACAAGGAATCGTTTGAAACGCTGCTCGATGGTCTTCTTTTCAGCGCCTGGCTATATGATAGTCAACAAAAAGATGCCTCAGATCGGAAAAGGCATCAACAGGTCATCCGGCAGTTGAAAAAAGCCGGAGAAGAATCCGACTTTCGCATTGATACATTATTGGATACAGTTAAAAAGCAAACCAAATAACGGAATCGTTTTATGATTATGGAAGGACGACAAGCGAGTCGTCATTGAAAATCTGCAACCCATGCTCGATTGCGGCAAATATCCCATTAAACGCGCCGTTGGAGAAACGGTTACCGTTGAGGCCAAAATTTATGCCGACGGGCATGATCGTGTTGCCGCCTCCCTTTTGTACAAGAAACAAGCCGAACCGGTTTGGCAAACCATCGGGATGACGGAACTCGGTAACGACCGCCGGCAGGGCAGATTTGCGGTTTTGGAAACCGGTATATATGAATATACGATCAAAGCAAAAGCGGATGATCCGGAAAGTCCCTGGGCTATCGGCTCGCCAAAGGGGGGCACAAGAGTATACATCCAAAACTGGGCACCCTGGCGGATTTTAAAAAACTGGTTAAAAAGGCGCAAAAATACAATCTGGAAATCGCCCTCGACCTCGCTTATCAGTGTTCCCTGATCACCCATGGGTTGCGGAGCATCCGGACTGGTTTCGCTGGCGACCGGACGGCACGGTGCAGTATGCTGAAAATCCACCCAAAAAATATCAGGATATCTTACCAATCAATTTTGAAACCGCCGATTGGCAGGCTCTGTGGCAGGAGCTTAAAAGCGTTGTCGATTACTGGATCGGGCAAGGGGTTACCATTTTTCGCGTCGATAATCCGCATACCAAACCCTTTCTCTTTTGGGAATGGATGATCAAAAAAGTCAGAGATCACCTGGAGAAATCTCCTGACCTGCTGTTTTTAAAAGCTCGAAGATTAGAACTGACAACTTGAAAAGCTGGGTTACTGTTTTCAGTTCAGAATCTTTTGCATCATTTTAATTGTTGTTGCACCCAGTCCGGGAATCTGCATCAACTCTTCAGCAGAAGCGTTGAACACAGCGCGGATGGTGCCGAACCGCTGCAGCAACTGATCCGCCCGGGCCGAACCAATTCCGGGCAGGCTTTGCAGAACATAGAGCTTGCGTTTACGATACCCTTTGGGACGATAGCCGGGTCGTTGAAAAAGCCCCATAGCTGCTTTCTTCATTTGCTGCGAAGTATAGGATAAAAGCCTGGCGGTTTCTTCGCCATCCAAAGACCGCAGAAGCGGCAAACCATATAACAGCGTCAATGATATAACTGCACCCTGAATCGATTCACGGCGAATATTGAGGTCTTTCAAATCAGCTGTCGAGCCTTCCAGAATGTAAACCGCGCTGAAGGGTGATGAACAGAGCCGGCAGGCCTGATTGAAGAGACGACCATCCAAAAGAGAGACGGCAAAATCACGAATCGTCTTGCGCTCGAACAAGAGCTGGTTGTCGACCAGATAATCCCCGACAGAGAGGCGCTGAACGGCAACTGTGGTCTTTTCCAGTTTTTCAAGATGCTGCAAAACCCTGGACCGCGCTTCGCGATCATCGACGATGACATGCATAGGACCTCCGTAATTTCCGATAATAACGGTTGTTTTGTTAAAAACCCAAGCATGCCAGGGCCATCTTTCCCCAATCTATTTTCCAGGTCAATAATCAAACGATTATTAATGTGGTTTTTTAACTCGGACCATATTTTAAATTAAAGAATTTTATAGATAGAAAACAAGACATGATGTTATTTATTTCATAACTTAAACCACTGCTGTCCCAAATAATGTAAATCATCATTTTTACAAGTTGAAACTATGGCATTTATACATTGTTTGAGCTAAACGGTCAAAACAGGTCAACAAAAAAACCACTCGTAGTTTTTTTCT
>CAZSOP010000325.1:0-5181 GCA_964608385.1 uncultured Cytophagia bacterium | reverse complement strand
AACCGCAGAGAACGCTGAGAAACGCTGAGAAAGAATCAAACATCCTGTTGATTGGTCATTGGTTGTTTTTGATGGCTTTTTCAGTCAATCTGTAAAATATTTAGAAGAATCTCTACCATCAAAAATTATATCTTTCATTTCTTTAATCTTTTCTCTGCGCCCCTCTGAGTCCTCGGCGGTTTTTAATCCTTTAGAAACCTAAAAAGTGTACTATTGATACTTTTGATACAGCCCCCTGATGTAAACCGCCCTGTTGGGGCTAAGATTGGATCAAATTTGAATTTTAAAAGATCAAATAATCAACTCACTTTTCTATATACAATTGATCATATGCAAAATATAGACACAAATCAACAACAGTTCAAGCCCTTCGGGGCTTTGGTTTATGTTGATTTGCGAAGATTTTTACATATAATCTATTGTATAGGGAACAGGCGGTTTTGATTTTTTCAAAATTATGGAGATGATCCAGTCCCAAGTCCCGAAGGGGCGGCGTATATCAGCTCAGGGCAACGCCCTGAGTAAACGCACAGTAAAAATTTCAAGCTCCAAAGGAGCGGGATAAATTCAATAAAAACAATATATTAAAATATTTCTCTTCGTGAACTTTTATTTATACCTTGTCAAATAAGACACAATTGATAAAAATGACTCTGTTTTCACACATTCTCAGAGCGCTGGAATGAGGATCTCTGAACCGAATAACCCGGAGTACTATCGTGCCATCACAACCGTTCGATCTCATTATTTTGACGGCGGCCAACGATATTCAGGCCGACAATTACCGCCGGCAGATCGCCTGGCGGCGACACTATCAACTGCTGCCTGAAGAAACCGGTTTTGAAATCATCGCCGATCCCGGCGGTCAACGCATCGGCTCCGGTGGCAGCACCCTGTATGCCCTGCAGCAAATGCTGCAAAAAAACGGCACTGACCCCGCAAAGACCTTTGCCGGCAAACGCATCCTCATTCTCCATTCCGGCGGCGATAGCCGCCGTCTGCCTGCATGGGCCCCGATCGGTAAAATATTTGTGCCGCTGCCGTCGAAACGCTACCAGACCCTGTTCGATATCATGATCCACAATTATGCCGAGCTGCCATGCCTCGACGACGGACAGGTCATCGTTGCCTCCGGCGATGTGTTGCTCAATTTCGAGGCCGAGGCGGTGCAGTTTGAAACCCACGGCGTCACCGGTCTGGCCTATCCCGATGTCGCTGCCGTGGCGCAACATCACGGCGTCTACCTTATCGACGAGATTCTGGTGCAGCAAAATTTCGCCACCGTGGCCGGATTTTTACAAAAGCCGGACCAGCAGCAATTGCAAAAATACCAGCCACAATCGCAAAAATTCTGGATCGATACCGGCATCGTTCATTTCAGCTATGAGGCTCTGAAAACCCTGCTGGATTGTGATCATCTGGCCACTGCAATCGAAAACAGCCGCTCCTTTAATCTATACAGCGATTTTATCGATGCTTTTTTGCAAAAGGGCGATATCCCGGATGCAGATAAATTGGGCAACCTGCCTTTTTATGTCAGTTTGTTGCCCTATTGCGGCTTTTTCCATGTCGGCCGCACCCGCGAGTTTGTCGATAACCTCTATACCATCACTCATGCCAGCACCCTCTATCGCTTTGCCAATTCGGTGCGCTCGAATGCGTTTTATTTCAGCAATCTCAAGAGCGGGTTTGTCTATAACAGTTTTATAGACAGCGACGATATTTCAGTGACTTTACCGGCTGTGGTTGAAGGGTGCCATATCGATCACTCACTGCATCTGCAGGGTGAAAATTTGCTCACCGGTCTGCCGGCGGGGTGCGGCGATATACGCCTCGACAAGGGCATTTGTCTGTCGGTTTTTCCGTTGCATAACAACGACTGGTGCGCCGTCATCTATGGCATGGATGATGTTTTAAAATACGACGCCGGCGATGAGCGCTGCACCTTTATGAATCAATCCATTAAAACGTGGATGCAGGAACGCAAGCTCGACGACGCAACGCTGTGGCCCGATAGCGATTCCAGGTCGTTGTGGCAGGCGCAGCTCTTTCCCTGCGGCAAAAGTGCCAAAACCGCGGTAGAGCCGGCTTTGCAGCTCGCTGCCGGTGAGCTGAACGCGTGGAAAAAAACACGGCGTTGCTCCATGGCTCAGATACTGCAAAAGCTCGATCCGGATCGTGTTTTGCAACTGCAAAATGAAATCCAGCGCCGCGCCACGCTCGCCAACCTCGCCGACGAGATTACCCCGGACTCTGCCTGGACATTTGAATCGCTCGTCGATCTCTGTAAGGAAAACGATGATTTTTTACGCCTGGGCAAGGTCTTGTTGCGCCTGCAGTCGAAATCGTATGATCTGCTGTTCAAATCGCGTTTGCAGTATCTGTTGTCGCGATTGTCGGCATTACATGAAAAGGGAACATTTGAAAAAAAAGGCATTGCTATCGCTCTGCACGAACGGGAATGGCAGGACAAGGCGTTTGCCAATATCGGCGATGCGGTGGAGCGCGGTCTGGAAAAATTCGACACCTCTATTGTCGATCCTCATCTCGCCATTCGCAGCGACGAGGTGGTATGGGTTTGTCTGCCGGCGCGTCTCGATTTTGCCGGCGGCTGGTCGGATACGCCGCCCTATTGTCTGCAGCAGGGGGGCAGCGTCCTTAATGCCGCCATCAAGCTCAACAATCAGTATCCGATTCAGGTCATCGGCAAGCGCCTGCAAGATCCGGTGATTCGCATCAACAGCATCGATCTCGGTGCCACGGTAACGGTGTCGGACCTGTCGCAAATGCTCACCTATACCGATCCCTCGGACTGGACCTCTTTGGTTAAATCAGCCTTTTTCGCCTCCGGTGTCATTTCTCCCGATTACCGCGGTGATCTGGCGACGCTGTTGCAGCATTTCGGCGGCGGCATCGACCTGACCCTGTTCAGCGCGTTGCCTTCCGGGTCCGGACTGGGGACGTCGAGTATTCTCGGTGCCGGTATTATTTCCTGTTTGTCGACGCTGTTCGGCATTCAGCTCTCCACCGAAGAGCTGTTCGTGCGCACCAGCATCACCGAACAGCTGATGACCACCGGTGGTGGCTGGCAGGATCAGATCGGCGGCGTTGTCGGCGGCGTCAAGCTTATCCGCACGCGGCCGGGGTTCGCGCAAATGCCGCGCCTTTCCTGGACCAGCCTTTCGTTCGCCGATCACAACAGCGAGGATCGTTTTTTGCTCTATTACACCGGCTATCGCCGCATGGCCAAAAATATTTTGCGTCATATCGTCGGCCGTTTTCTCGATCGCGATGCCAAAGCGCTGCAAACGGTTGCAGAACTGAAACAGCTCTCCGTCGACATGAAGCACCACCTCGACAACCGCGATATCGATGCCTTTGGCCGCAGCATCGCTCAGGCATGGACATTGAACAAGATACTGGATGCAGAGTCCACGACGGACGACATAAACGCTATTTTGCAGCAAATCGATGACTATATGCTCGGTGCCAAGCTTTTGGGCGCCGGCGGCGGCGGATTTTTATTCATCGTCGCCAAAGACCAGGGGGCCAAACGCCGCATTACAGACCATCTGCAACAAAACCCACCCAATGACCGTGCCCGCTTTTTCGATTTTCAAATCGACAGCGGCGGTCTCTTTACCAGTGTTTTATAATTCCCACCCAAAATCTTAACGAGAAAAATATTTCACACAAAGCCGCCATGTTGCGGAGAAACGACGCTCAAGGATCAGCAGTTCAAAACGATCTGTCTTGATATCTGATGCTGTTATTTGCTCTGTGTCTTGGAGGCTTTGTGCGGGATTTTTTCGAAAATCGATTATTCCGGTTTTTTTGTTTTCAATGATTTGCTGTAGAGACGCCCGAGTCGGGCGTCTCTACGAGGGCGTTGCAAAGTTCATGTGGAAAATTGCACCTTCGGTATTATTATTATGTAAATTTGACTTGAAATTTATTCAAAAAATGGTTACATAGGTCAAACTCAAACAAGGAGGAATCGATGAAACGGATTTACCTGTTGATTATGGTTGCTTTGATCTTTGCCTGTGGTTCTCGGGAAAAACCGCAAACCATTGAGGCGGTTGAACTCGGCGTCAAAGCTCTGGCTGATAGTACAGAGCAATATGTCGGCAAGACAGTGGAATTGACCGGCACGGTGGTTCATGTTTGCCGTCATGGCGGCAAGCGTCTGTTCATGATCGGTGATGAATCTGAACCGCGTTTCAAGGTCACTGCCGGAACTGATGTGGGTACTTTTGATCTCGAACTCGAAGGCAGCAAGGTCAAAGTCAGAGGCGTCGTCAATGTCGATCGAATTGATGAGGCCTTTCTCGACCGCCGTGAAGCCGAGCTCGAAAGTGGAACCAAGGAAAAAGTCGAGCACCAGGCGCACCACGAGCAGGTCGGGGAGGCTGAAATGAGTGAAACGGAAGAGAGTAAAGCCCGGTTAAAGGCTATGCGCAAGCAGCTTGAGGAGAGCGGCAAGGAACAGCTCTCTTTTTATTCGGTCGAGGCAACCTCACTGGAAAAACTGTAAAGGAATTGGATAGTGCAACTGAACTGGCGAAAATGGAACAGAATTTTACACCGGGACCTGGGTTACTTTTTTTTCGGCATGACGCTGATCTATGCGCTTTCCGGTATTGCCCTCAATCACATTGATGACTGGAATCCCAGCTATATCATCGAGAACAGGAAGATCAGCATCGGTAAGGCATTGACCGATTCGGCATCAGCCATTGCGGTCAAACAATTTCTTGCAACCCATAGTCTTGCCGGAGAATACAAGAGCCACTATTCACCGCGGCAGGGATTTCTCAAGATTTTTATCGACAACGGCAGTGTTGATCTCGATTTGAACAGCGGTAAAGGTGTTATCGAGCGGCTGCAGCGCCGGCCGCTCTTTTTTCACGTCAATTTTCTCCACTATAACCCCAAAAAATTATGGACCTGGTTTTCCGATCTCTTTTGCGTGGGCCTGATGCTGGTGGCCATTACCGGCCTCTTTATTCTCAGAGGCAAAAAGGGCATCACCGGTCGCGGCGCCTGGCTGACCGGAGCCGGTCTGCTCTTTCCATTGATATTTCTCTTTCTGTATCTCTAGGTCACCGGCGACGGCTTAACGAGCGGTTTGGGTAAACCAGGTTCCCGCACACTGGGAAGTGCGCGCGGATCTCGGCG
>CAZSOP010000324.1:0-5189 GCA_964608385.1 uncultured Cytophagia bacterium | reverse complement strand
GCGTTCTTGTGTTTGCTTTTATTTCGCTATGTGACAGCACGTATCGACCGGCAAGAATTGGAATCTAACCAATAAGGGGAGTTGAGAATGAAAAGCTGTGTAGTGATCTGCATGTTATCGCTTTTTATTTTTTGCACGAGCGAGACGATTCCCCCTCAGGATCATCCGGATACGAGCGAATGGCCGAATCTCTTTTCCAAAGATCTCGACAATGCCGTTTTTCCGGACACAGTATGGCGATTTGAAGAGGGAATTTTAACGGCAAGCGAGGACCTGGTCATCTGGACGGATAAAACCTATGATAATTTTATCCTTGATCTGGAATTTAAGAATGCTGAAGCAACAAACAGCGGTATTATTGTCTACTGTTCAGACCGCGATAACTGGATACCGAATTCCGTGGAAATACAAATTGCCGACGACTATAACGAACCCTGGACGAAAGTCCCCAAGACCTGGCAATGCGGTGCGATTTTCGGCCATCTTCCGCCGCAAAAGCGGATGGTTAAAAAACCGGGAGAATGGAACCGTTATACCATCACCTGCAAGGACCATTTTATTTACATCATATTAAACGGCGAACTGGTTACTGAACTGGATATGCGCTTATACACCAGCGCTGAAAAAAATCCGGACGGCAGCGAGATTCCTCCCTGGTTGAGCCGGCCGCTGGCGGAGCTGGAAACAAAAGGCTATATTGGCCTGCAAGGCAAGCATGGAGATGCTCCGATCTATTTTAGAAATTTAAAGATCAGGGAAATCGAGTAGGTTTATAAAACGTTGCATCGCCCGGACCATCTCTGCACTATGTGTTTTCCGATTGGTCTCCAGGTCGACAAATGCGGCCCGGGGGAGCATGCTCTGCATTTTTTCGATGTTTTGCGGTTCGTGCAATTTGTCCTTCGAGGCCCCGATAATCAGGGTGGGGGCATTTATTTTTCCCAGTCTGTCCCAGACTTTATATCGTGAAAAGGCCAGCATGGCTTTTTTCAGCTTCCAGGGGTCTGCGGCATCGAGGTTTTTACAATATTTTTCATATTGGGCATAGTCGTAATTAAGATCGAGCCTGAATAATTTCAGATACCATTTAATCAGGGGTTTAAGTACAAGATAAAACCCGGGATAGAATGCGCGGACAAACAGGCGTCCCCAGGGGGGCAGACGAAATTCGGCATTTGGCGCCACCAGTACCATCGCCTGTGGATGGCGGGGTAATAGATGAAATGCTTCCAGAATAGCGGTTGCGCCAAGTGAACTGCCAAAAAGAATATAATTCTTTTTAGCGGAATAGAGATGGGATACGAGTCCGGCAATATCGTGGGCAATGATCTCCACACTATAGTCTGCTTTTGCCGGTGTTTTTGCTGATTTTTTTTCTCTGGTTTCCACATAATCAACGCTGAAATTGCGGGTCAGCTCCCGCAAAACCTCCTTCCATGCCGGTAATCGTGTTATCCAACCGGCGATAAACAAAACCGGCGGATTTGATGTCTTTGGTTGATAAAAACGAAGGACTCTTAACTCTACGCTTTCATCCACTGTTAAATAAAGCTCTGTGACACGGCAATTTTCCGCTGCATATGGCTCCATCTGATCCTGACTCATTTGCTAACTGTATTGACGATTAAATCTGTAACCGTACAAAAAGGCCTGTTTTAAAGTTAAGACATATCATGCCGGTTGATCCTGGTAAACCATTTTCTATTCTGCTTGTATAGCTTTTTAAACTCCCTGAACTGACCGTCATAAAGGTCTCTGTATTTGGGATTGGGTTTGAAGGTGTTTTCAATGGGGATATATTTTTTAATCGATGCAAACGAGTCGATATATCCCAGCGTCAGACTGGCGAGCAGTCCGACGCCTATTGCGTTGGCATATTGGGGATTAGCGATTTGATGAATGGTATGGCTCGTGGCGTCCGCCATAATTTGACACCAGGTGCGACTTTTGGCGCCGCCGCCGATCAGGCGGGCGCTCGGAACCGACCAGTAGAGCTTTTCCAGGGTTTCGAGTGCCCATCGCGTATTCAGTGCCACACCTTCAAAAATCGCGCGAATGAGATCTTCCCGCTTGTGATGTAGGCTGACATTGTGCATGCCTGCGCGGACATGATCGTCATCCAGGGGACTGCGTTCTCCGAACATCCAGGGCGTAAAATAGAGGCCTTTGGAACCCGCGGGCGCTGTTGCGGCGAGTTGATCGAGTATGGGGTAAATTTCTTTTTCTTTGCTCTCTTCCTGCAGTTGTCTGCGGTGGTAGAGAACATTGTTTTTCAGCCATTCGAGGCAGGCACCGGCAGTTTCCTGATGGGCGATACCCAAATAAAAATCACGCGGCCATGTGCTGCCGATGCACCCGGTATAGTGTGGAATATCGATTTTCCGTTTCCGGAAATGGCCGGTAACTCCTCCGCTGGTACCCAGGCGTATGCACAAGTCGCCTTCTTCTACGGCACCACCCCCGACGGCAGCTGAGCTGATATCACCTGCCCCCGTGATGAGCGGAATCCCGGCTACAAGTCCGGTCTCTTTGGCCGCTTGTTCATTGAGATAACCCGCTATAGAGGCGCTCGGCTTCAAAGCGGGCAAGTGATCCGCTGTAATCCCGGCGAGCTCGCAGAGTTTTGGATGCCAGACATTGCGATTCTTGCGCGTGTCTAAAAGCCACCACACCACAGCCTGATCTATGGATTTAATCAGATTGCCGGTGAGCTTGTAAGTGATGTAATCTTTGGCTTCTATGAATTTCCAGGTTTTTGCGAACACGTCGGGTCTGTATTTTTTAATCCATAAACATTTACCTATCGGATCTTTTCCTGTCTGACCCGGACTGCCCCCGGTAATGCGTATGAATCGTAAAAGATTAAACAGATTATAGCCCAGAATGCGCGGAGGTTTCCATAAGTTCTCCCGCATAATATCTGCGGCACGGGTGTCAAGCCAGCTCAATGCCCGCATGAGGGGATTGCCCTGCCTGTCGATAGCCAGTACGGTTTGAGCCTGGGCAGAAAACGTCATACCTGCGATTTCATCCGGTGCAATTGCTGTTTTTTTCAGTAAATCCTGTGTGCTTGCACATACGGCATTATACCAATCGTTTGGCTCCTGTTCTACCTGATCGTTGCTCAGATAATAAAGCGGATATTCGTGTTGACAGGCCTGGATGAATTTTCCATGAACGGACGTCAGTACTGCTTTGTTGGAACTGGTACCGAGATCGTGAATGATGATGTATTTCTCTTTCATTGACTGGCCCACCTGCTTTGTGAATTAAAAGTCTTTTGCTCCCGACCCCATAAAAGACAGAAAAGGATATGGATAAAAGGATAGATTTGCCTCTTTGGTTGCAATGCTCCTGTTGATTATACACCATTATTGTGTTAAGATAGAAAATTCATCTTAATTTTTCAAATACATTTCTCTTGCTTGTTAACGGGACTTTTTATATACTTGAGGAGGTTTCTATATGAGCATTGGTTTGGTGTATGGTGTAAAAGGTGAGGATGGATGAAAACATTTGCCTATTATGACGATGCAAATATCCCCCGGATCGGAATCGAAACGGAGAGCGGGGTTTTTGATTTTTCTCGAATATGGGAGTTTTTCAAGGATTATAAAGGATTACGACAGGCCACGGCATTGCATTTTTTACAGGTCATGATCGAAAACGACTATTATTCTCTGCAGACTTTTCAGGAGGTTCTCGAGATTGTAGCCGACTTTCGTTCTCTCGAGGATGTGCGTCTCGAAGAACCGATACGATATGATGTGCCTGTCGCGCGTCCGCCTAAAATTCTCTGTCTGGGTAGAAATTACCGCGCTCATGCAGAGGAGTGGGGCTCTCAGGTTCCGGATTCTCCTATTGTTTTCAGTAAACTGCCCTCGTCTCTTCTACCGCATCGCGGTCAGATAGAAATTCCGCGCGGAAGCGGACGGATTGATCATGAGCTTGAATTGGCTCTGGTCATCGGTAAAAAGGGCAAGCGGATCAGCGCTGAAAAGGCAATGGACTATATAGCCGGCTATACCATCGCCAATGATATTACAGCACGGGACCGGCAATTACAGGATATGAAAAAAAGCTATCCATGGACGATCAGTAAAAGTTACGATACGTTCTGTCCGTGCGGTCCTTTTCTCATACCAAAAGGCGTCATCAACGATCCGCACCAGCTGAACATGGAGCTCAACGTCAACGGCACGACAAAACAAAAGGCCAATACCCGTGACATGATCTTTAAAATACCCGAGATCATTGCTTACATCTCTTATCACATAACCCTGAATCCGGGCGATATTATCTGCACCGGTACACCGGAAGGGACTCTGCCGATTGTTGCAGGAGACCGGATTACCGCCAAGATTGATCATCTGGGTGTTCTCGAGAATAGTGTAGTTGAACGGTAGGTTTTGTTTCGTATTTGCAAAATAAATGTATATTTTCTGTGAGGTAATCATAATGATGAAACGATTGTTTTTAATTTTTTTTCTAATTTCAAGTGTATCATTTTTATATGGTCAAATGGATAAGAATCTTAATTTAATGCCGGTACCGACAGAATTAAAAGTAAGTGAGGGAAAATTCCGTGTAGATACCACCTTTACCATATCGGTAATGGGAGAGGCGGATAACCGGCTCTATCGGGAAGCGACCCGGATGTTGCGTCGTCTCGATGGACGTACCGGTTTCTTTTTTAAACAGGATATCATCAAGGCGGATGCGTTTAAAGAGGATGCCTCGTTACTCATCAAATGTAAGCGGCCGGGTGAGGTCAGGTTGCACGAAAATGAATCGTATTCACTTTTGATTACTGCCAAAGAAATCAGGCTTGATGCCGAATGCGATATTGGGGCTATTCGCGGGCTGGAAACACTTTTGCAACTTTTGCATACAGATGAAATCGGTTATTTTTTCCCGGCGGTTACGATCCAGGACCAGCCGCGGTTTCCCTGGCGGGGCCTGCTCATAGATGTCTGCCGCCATTTTATGCCGGTCGGGGTTATTAAAAGAAATATCGACGCCATGGCTGCTGTCAAGCTCAATGTCTTGCATCTGCATTTGACTGAAGACCAGGGATTTCGCATCGAGAGCAAAACATTTCCCAAACTGCATAAACTGGGTTCTGACGGGTTTTACTTTACACATTCGCAGATAAAAGAGATCATTGCCTATGCGGACCAGCGCGGCAT
>CAZSOP010000323.1:0-5217 GCA_964608385.1 uncultured Cytophagia bacterium | reverse complement strand
GTTGGCCATCTTTTTGTAAACCAAATCCATATCCGGCACAACCGAGGATACCGCCAGGCCGGTAACCGCGTTTATGTTAAATTGATTGGCTCTGCATATGGACTCTAAAAGCACCCAGGTCTCATCTTCAGTTCTTTTGGGCACACTTGATAATCTCCAGGTTGCAGATAAGGTTTGCTGCCGGAATAATCCTGCCGCAATGTGCGTATTGCCGATATCAATAGCTAAAAACATGCCGACATCTCCGATAATGAACACTCTCCAGAATAGATGATTATTTCCTGACCTTGCTTATCCAGGGTCGCTCCGCCGTCTCTGCGAATTCCTTTAAAAACAGCACTGTACGTTTCCGTATGGGTAGAAATCGTTACACTTTTGCAAAGATGACAGCAGAGATGATTCCATTCCCGGCATATCCGATCAGGATCAATGCAGAGTCGAGCCTGAGAATAATAGAATTGCATCTGATGAACAATTTCCTTCATCAATGCATTTTTATCTATTTTCCGTCTGCTGAATGAGGACAAAGCAGCAGATTTTTGCGGTAACCTGGTCAAATCCCCGTTTTGGTGGTACAGATTCAATCCCATGCCGACAACCAGGCCCAGCGGATGCGTTTGCTTGAAGACGCTTTCGATTAAGATCCCCCCAACTTTGTTTCCATCGTACATTATATCATTGGGCCATTTAAGCTTTAATTGAATACCGCTCAGGTTCTTCACAGCTTTGCTGACTGCACAAGCTGGAAAGAGGGCAAATGCCGAATATGCTTGCATTTGAGCGGGTTTATAAATAAGGGACATGTACAGACCAAGGCCTTTTGCTGAAAACCACCGGCGTTGATGCCGGCCTCTTCCATGCGTTTGTTCTTCAGCAATGATCATAGTTTCTTCCGGATATTGATTTCGCAACAACGTTTTGGCGACATCATTGGTTGACGTAACGGTCTGATAATGTATTATTTGTGGTTTTTTCACACCAGCCCCTTTTCAAGAGGATGATATTGATGATGAACTTTTTTCAAGTATTCCTTATCCAAATGGGTGTATATTTGTGTGGTGATTATGTCGGCATGTCCGAGCATTTCCTGAACAGCTCTCAAATGCGCTCCCCCTTCAATGAGATGAGTGGCAAAGGAATGGCGCAGAGTGTGAGGACTGATAAACTTTTGGATATTTGCTTCCCGAGCCCGTTTTTTAACCAGATTCCAGACACTTTGTCGGCTTAATTTTTTGCCAAAACGATTCAAAAAGAGAATATCACCCCCAACGCCGAGAGAGGCAAGCCGGCTTCTTACCTGCTCTATGTATAGCTTTGTCCATCTCAATGCAGTGTGTCCAACGGGTACCAGCCGTTCTTTGTTGCCTTTGCCGAATACACGGATGAATTGATCCTGCCAAAAAACATCCGAACATTTGATCTGTATCAATTCAGATACCCGAACGCCAGTGGCATAAAGCATCTCCAGTAATGCCCGGTCTCTCAAGCCATTATCGCTGCTGCTATCGGGAGCTTTCAGCAACAGGTCTATTTCGTCGATATTGAGAACCTCAGGCAATTTCATCCAGGGTTTGGGAATTTTTATATTTTCGGTAACATCGCAGCCGAGTATATTCTCACCAATCAGGAATCTGTGAAACCCCCTTGCCGCAGATAAATTTCGCGATATCGAAGCAGCGCAGAGATGATTTTCATGCAGGTTGGCTATAAATGTTGAAATATGTTGTTGGCGGATTTGTTGCGGGGAATCGATTTGATTCTCTTCTAAAAATCGAATATAGCGTTCAATATCCCGCTGGTAGGCAATAACAGTGTTTTGGGATACTTGTCGTTCGATTCGCAGATAGTCGATAAAACTGTGCAATAAATCATATAAGGTCACAGTCGTCATTCTTCATCGTCATCTGGTATTTTATCATTTTCGGGTAAGATATGTTCAGCCAATGAGAGTGAAATGCCGGATAGCATAACCTCGGGCCCCAGTTGGGTAAAATCACCGGATAAAAGCTTTGTGTCGACATTGGCGTAAAGTGAACACCCTCCTTCACTTTCAACGGTTAATCCGGACAAGCGATTGCCGCACTCCCCGACAAAGGTCACTTCAGCAAGCATTTCACTAACCACATATCCGGTGCAAAAGTGTAGCTGCAGATGAGAGCTGGTGGTATATACAGAGATCAAATTACCGGCTTTATCACCAATAGAAATATCCGGATAGATCTCAAGAGCCAGACGCCTTTTATTTTCTTTGTTTTTAATGACAAATCGATAGTTGTTGCCTTTGTATTTGTAATCAACACCCAGTACTTTGGCGATTCGCTCTATATCCGTTTTGCTAAATACTTTTTTCATCATCAATCCTTTTTCATAATAACGTTTCTGACAAAAAAAACCCCACATACCGCGGGGCAATCTTCAGTACTAATAACGGATTCTACGCACAATTGTTTCACCACCAGCGTCGTAATATACAAAGCACGGGAGCATTAGTCAAGAGGTAATTCTATTTACAAGCAACACATCCTAGCGGATTCCGGCTCGAATCTTTCCGATAGCTTGTGAGATATCATCAGATTTAAAAATAGCAGTTCCTATTACCAGTACGGTGGCACCGGCATTGCAGACAACAGGAGCGGTCTTTTTGTCGATCCCTCCATCCACCTCGATGTCATAATCATAGGAATATTTTTCTTTATGCTCAGCCAGCCAGTCAATTCGTTTTACCGATGATTTTATGAAAGACTGACCGCCGAAACCCGGCTCCACAGACATGACCAGTACCAAATCGACTAATTCAAGTATCGGTTCGAGCATTGTCACCGGCGTTGCCGGATTGAGCGTTACACCGGGGCTGGCGCCAAGCCTTCGAATGGTTTCCAGCGTACGCCGGAGATGAGGACAGGCTTCCACATGCACCGTAATATTATTTGCACCCGCCTCAACGAATTGAGGAATAAACTCATCAACGCGATACATCATAAGATGTACATCAAGAGGTAAATCGGTAATCCGGCGCAGCGTTTGTACCATCATGGGGCCAAATGTCAGATTGGGAACGAAATCACCATCCATGACATCAAGATGAATCCAATCCGCTCCAGCGGCTACCGCCTGATTCACTTGGTTTTGCAAACAGGTAAAATCTGCATTTAAAACAGATGGCGCTATCTTGACCATGATTCACTCCGCTCTTCGATTCCATGTTTTAATTGACTGATAACCAGGTTTAGTGTATCCCCGCGATCGACTTCAAGCCCTGCTTCAACAGACTGGCTAATAACTGTGTTGGGTAATATTTTATCAGTTTTTTGCCTGTTTAGTTTACCCAATATCAGGCCAGCCTTTTTAATTTCTTTCAGGGCTTCCTGCATTGACTTTCCAACCAGGTCCGGTACGATGTAAATTGACGGTTCGACCCCCAGGCTTACGGTTAAATCCACTTGTTCGCCTACGGAGACAAGTCTGCCGATTTCGATGGACTGTTCGCTGACCACGCCTTCGGGTAAGAATTCATCAATTTCATAAGAAATCTGTCCGACATTGAGATTGTGGTCGGATAATATAAATTTGGCATCGCGCTCCGCCAATCCCACCAGCTTGGGCATTTCAATGACGCGTTGGCCTTTACCAACGGTTAAATATATTCTTCTTCCCTTTTTTACGGTCGAACCCGGCTCGGGATTTTGAAAGATAACAAATCCCGAAGGAAAGTTTTCATCGTATTTTTCCGCGGCCTTGACGATTTTGAGATCTTTTTGTTCTAAAATTTTCTGTGCTGCGCTGTAACTCAGATTGCACACATTGGGAACAGCGATTGATTGATGTTGCCGCGTATAAAACGGCATGACCAGATAAATCAACAATAAAAGAAAACCGAGTAAAGAACCGGTAAAAATTGCTATAAATTTTACATTTTCTCTGCTGAATATCTGCTTTAATTTCATGTGTTCATCCATAAATTGTTAAAATTTCATCATTTTTACACAAAAACTTCCATCCATATCCTGTTGATGTTGAAGCGTTTTAATATATCCTTCCCTGTTTGCAAAGGCTTTGAGAAACGAAGCGTCCGGTGCCACAACATGAAAATCAGCGTGTTTTTGCAAAAACTCTGAAACGATCTGTTCATTTTCTTCTCTTTCGATTGTACACGTACTGTACACCAGAGTTCCACCGCTATTGAGGATTTCTGCTGCAGAGTCGATCAGGTTTTGTTGTATTGCCTGCAGTTCTGCTATATCATGCTTTTGACGGCGCCAGCGTAAATCCGCTCTTTTTGCCAACACACCGTGCCCGGAACAGGGGGCATCCAGCAATATGGCGTCAGCTTGTTGCACCACCGGATATCGACCATCGGAAAGCAGCAGCTGAATGGAGTGCAGACCCAGGCGTTGAGTAGCATCGCGTATCAGAGAGACTCGATTTCGTTTCAGATCATTGGCAATTATGGTCGTTTGATCCTGAACGAGCTCGGCCATATGGGTGGTTTTTCCGCCCGGTGCGGCGCAGAAATCGAGGATACGACTATATTGTTGAGGTGCCAACACATGAGCCACCATACCGGCGCTTGCATCCTGTATGGACAGTAAACCTTCTTGCAGCAGAGCTTGTAGATGATGGAAATCACTTGATAACTTGAAAAAATCAGGTAAAAAAAGTGATTCAAAATCTATTCCACGTTGTTGTAATATACGTTTAAAATGCTCGTCTGATATTTTTACCGGATTGCGGCGAAAACAGACACCCGGTCTGCGATTATTGGCGCGACACAGTGCATGTGCCTGTTTTTGTCCAAACTCATTGATCCATTTTTCAACCATCCATTCCGGATGGGAGGTTTCCAATGCGATGGCACGAACCGGATCATACTTTATATCAGGAAAGGTGACCTTTTGCGGAGTTCTCAGATAGCTGCGGAGAACAGCATTTATCATGGATGCGGCTGCTCTGTTTTCATAATATTTAGCCATTTCCACGCTTTGATGGACAACCGCATATGCCGGAATGGATTGCATTTCCGTTAACTGATAAAATGCCAGGCGTAAGATAAAGCGGGTTTTGTCACTCAATCGCTGTTGAGGCTTATTGAGAAAATGACCAGCGATCCAATCAAGCCTCTTTTTTAACCGAACCGTTCCGCGTACGAGGTCGTTGATAAAAGCCTTATCCCGGTCTGAAAATTGTTTCTGTTGTAAAAACGCATTGATAACAATATCC
>CAZSOP010000322.1:0-5219 GCA_964608385.1 uncultured Cytophagia bacterium | reverse complement strand
AAACAGGCCAACCAGTGCTATTGCAAACCAAACAGGAGGTCAGACGAACATTTCCCGGATTAGCTGAAGAGCACGTCCCGGCTGCCTGGGCAGGCGTCCCGATGCGTTTGCAAGACAAGCTGATCGGGACGTTTGTGCTGTATCACTCGGATCAGGAATATGCGTATGACGACGATGACATCAAGATTTTGGACGCCATTTCAGATCAGACTGCAGTGGCGTTGGATAATGTGCGGCTGACCCGTAGGATCAGGGCCGCGTCGCAGATTAAAGCTCGAATTGCCGGGTTGTCCCACCTTGACGAACGCCAGATATTGGATACGATTTACGAAGAAGCCCGCGACGTCATTGATACCTATAATCTTTCCGTTGTTCTGCGTGATCAACAAACTGGCGACTTCCGGTTTGCGTTTTCTTGCCGTCGAGGAGTTTGGATTGACGTGAACGACCCACAGAGACAAGCTGAGCTGCTCCAAAGAACGTCCGTCGAAGTTCTCCACAAGATTTTTCGCACTGGGGAGCCGGAACTGCTGCCGACCATTCGGGAAGTCAGGGCTGTGTTTCCCCGCGAAACCGCTGAAGATAAATTTCCGCAAACCTGGCTAGGTGTGCCGATGCGCCTGCGCCAAAAGGTGGTCGGGGTCTTTATCATTTTCCATACTGCCCAGGAAAACGTGTATGACGAGGATGATGTGCAAATTTTAAGCGAGTTATCCGATCAGGCCGCGATTGCACTTGATAATGCCTGTTTGCAGCGTCAATTCAAGATTCTGGCGCGGGCCGAGCAGGAATTAACCACAATTCGAACCAGTGATGAGCGCGCGGTTTTCGATTTAATCTATACGCAAGCCCAGCAACTCATTGATGCCCGCAACTTTGCCATTGTCATGCAAGATAAGTTGACGGATACTCTCAAAATCGTTCTGGCCTACGAAAATGGCGCGGCTGTTAAGCTCGATTCCGATGCTGAACAGCAACGCGTGTTTGATCGGTTAGCTCGTTCCAGGATCGAACAGATTATTCATTCGCAGCAACCGATTCTGCTGCCACCCCCCCAGAAGATCGAAGCCCGGAGCGAGGCGGACGCGCTACAGCGACCGTCCTGTTGGTTGGGGGTACCAATGCGTTTGAAGGATAAAACGATCGGCGCATTTGTGGCCTATCATCCGGATCAAGCCTATGCGTACAATGAGAATGACCGTGATATTTTAGACGCGTTCTCGGATCAGGCTGCGAACGCCCTTGACAATGTCCGGCTAATGCAGCGATTTACCATTTTATCCGAGGTGGAGCGGAAATTAGTGTCGGGTATTCGGTTAACCATAGATGAAGTGTTACAATTAATTGGTGAACAGGCGCAAAAATTTCATGAGATTGATACCCGCAATCTTGCGATTATTTTGCAAGATTCAGCAACCGAGCAGTTACGGTGTTTCCTGGCATTTCAAAACGGGGGCCTGGTAGATGACATTCAGACGGATGACGCTCAACTACAGCTTCTTGATCGTTTGGGTAAAGAAAGAATTGAACAAATCATCCAAACGCGCGAACCGCTTTTACTCCGCAATCACCAGGCGGTTGAACAGTCGGCGACTACGCCCGAAGCTGGTCAATGCGCTTCTTGGCTAGGCGTACCGATGCGGCTCGAAAACAGGGCAATCGGCGCCTTTGTCACCTATCACGAAAGCCGAGAAGAGGCATACGACGATGAGGATCAGCATATTTTAGACGCCATTTCGGATCAGGCCGCCATTGCTCTGAACAATGTGAGGTTGACCACTCAACTTCACCAACTAGCGAAAGAAGAGTGGCAAATTCCGCCTGAAGAGCAGGAGATTGTGCAGCTTATCCCCAGTAAAACTCAAAAGTTTAAAGAAATAGACACGCAAAATCTGTCTATTTTGCTGTATGATGATGTGAGCGGAGAACCCCGTTTTGTGCTGTCGCTCTACAATGGGCGGCCTCTGGATGTAGGAAAAGAAAAGGTCCAGGAGTGGTTGTTCCGATTTCTCGGGAAGGAACGAATCGAGCAGATCATCGCAACCCAAACCCCAATTATCCTGAAGAATAAACAAGAGGTCCATCAGAGTGCGGCATCGCCGGAACAAGAAAAATATGCCAGTTGGTTAGGTGTGCCGATGCGGAGTAAAAACGAGGTCATCGGCGCCTTTGTCACCTATCACCGCACGCGCGAGAATGTCTATGATGAGGATGACCAGGACATTCTAGACGCACTGTCCGATCAGGCTGCCAGCGCCATCAGCACGGCTCGCCTCCTGAAAATCGAACAGCAGCAGCGCAAACAGGCAGAAGTGTTGCAAGAAGTCGCCCGGATTGTAAATTCCACGCTCGATCAGGAGCACGTCAGCAAATCAGTCCTCGAACAACTTCAAACGGTGATTCCCTATGACAGCGCTTCGATTCAACGCATTCACGGAGATCAGCGTAACTTGATCGCCTATCACGGCTTGCCGACTGATACTTTCTCGGATGATCTGTTGCGCAATATCTCGGAGGATCAGCTCGCCGCAAAGATCGTTCAGCAGCGAACGCCGGAAGTGATCAGCGATACGACCCGCTCTGACCTCTGGGAACAGTTGCCTTCTACCCAACACGTCAAATCCTGGATCGGTGCGCCGTTGATCGCCCGAGATCGGGTGATCGGATTGTTGACGATTGATCATCATGAGCCAGGGTTTTACACTCCTGAATCCGGAGAACTTGCAGCGGCGTTTGCCGCGCAAGTTGCGACCGCCATTTTGAACAGCGAGCGCGCACGGGCTTTGACCCAATTGCACCATCTGGCCCGGCGTTTGTTGTCGCTCCAGAAAAGCGGCGATTTGAGAACGCTCTTGGAGGAAATCGCTGACCGCGCCCAAGCCGTGTTGCACGCTGATGTGATCGAGTTGTATGAGTATCGTCAGGATCGAGACGAATGTGTGCTGCCGCCGATTACGGTGGGACAAAAACGATTTCCCGGGGTGGTCAAAGATAAGACTTATAAAGACGATGTGCTCTTGAAACTCCTGGATGCCCGGCAACCGGAATACATCCACACCGCTCAGGCAGATGAACGATTTTGCGCTCCGTTTGATTCTGAACGGTCGGATGTCCTGCCGACTCGTCGTTTTGTCGTGCGTGAAGCCATTACCTCGACGGCTGCGATTCCGTTGCGCACTGAACACGAGATCATGGGCTTGATGTTCATTAACTACCGGACCCCGCAGCCCTTTGGGCCGGAACAGCAGGAGTTGATCGAACTGTTCGCTCATCAGGCCGCGATTGCGATTAGAAATGCTCGAGTTTACGCAGCCTTAAAAAGAGAACGTGAGCTTTTGCACACCGTGATCGAAACTATCCCGGATCATGTCTATGTGAAAAATACCAAAAGTCAATTCATTCTGGCCAATGAGACTGTTATGAAGGCATTAGGCGTTGCAACACTCGAAGAACTGGAAGGAAAAACAGATTTCGATTTTCATCCGAAAGAGTTTGCGGAACGGTATTATGCAGACGAATGTCTGGTTCTGCAGGGACAGGCCATAACCAACCGTGAAGAGCCGATTCTGGATCAGCGGTATCCCAATGCCACACGATGGCTGCTAACAACCAAAGTACCCCTCAAAGATGCCGACGGTCACATTGTGGGAATTGTCGGGATCAACCGCGATATTTCTGAACGGAAGCAAATCGAAGAAGCCCTGAGAGCCTCTGAACAAAAGTGGTCGGATATTATCAATTTTCTACCTGATGCAACCTTTGTGATTGATAATACCGGCAAAGTGATCGCCTGGAATCATGCGATAGAAGAGATGACCGGGGTGAAGGCTGAAGAAATCATGGGGAACGCAGAATATGAATATGCTGTCCCGTTCTACGGCGAAAAAAGACCGATTTTGATTGATCTCGTTATGCGCCCTGATGAACCCCAGGAGCAAACATATGACACGATTGAAAGGCAAGGAGACGTGCTTATTGCAGAAAACTATCTCCAGCATCTCAATATCTACGTCCGGGCCAAAGCTTCGCCTCTGTATGATTTCAGAAAGAATCTTGACGGGGCGATTTTAACAATCCGCGATATCACGGAATTAAGAAGAGTACAGGATGAGTTAGAATGTCATGTAGTAGACCTAGAAGTCTTAAATCGAGACCTGGAAGCCTTAAGTCGTCGCCAGGCAGCATTGATTACTCTGACTCAAAATCTTGCTTCAACCATGGGGCTTACTGAAGGAAGACTGTTCGAGTTAATCCATCAAAACGCCCAGGAATTGATGGATGTGGATAACATGTATATTGCTTTGCATGACCAGTCCACCCGTTTTGTCCAGTTTGGCCTGGTGTATGAAAATGGCGAGAAGATAAATATTGATACCCATCCAGCCTATCAGCCGCGCCGCGATGGTACTGGAAAAACCGAAGAGATCATCCAAACTGGGCAACCATTGTTTCATCGTACCCCGCAGGAAACCCAGACCTATTATAAAGCCCAGGGGCATACGGATTGTGTTAAGCTTCCGCCTGAAAAATATCCTTCCTCCTGGCTCGGCGTGCCTATGAAGAAAGGAAAGCTCGTGCTGGGAGTGATTGCAACCTATCCGACCCAACAAGACTATGTCTATAGTGAAGACGACGTGGAAATTCTGCAAGCTATGGCCGACTCAGCGGCGATTGCCCTGGATAATATTCGTCTGTATAACAATATCTATCAGCACCAGGAGGTATTAATTCAATTAGCGCAAACCTTGACTTCAGATATTCAATTGGAAGAGTCGAAGATCTTGACGGTGATTTACCAGAACGCCTCGAAGTTGTTGGATGCTCACAACATGTATATTGCCCTGTATGATGAGCAAACCGACTCCGTGAGGTTTCCGCTCATTTTTCGTGAGGGACAGCCAATCACGGTCGCGCCACGCGAACATGTTCATGCCCGGGAACAAATTGGGCGTACGGAAGCGATTATCCGAACCCAACAGCCCCTGTTTCATCCCACTAAAGCAGAGAACCTCGCATGGTATCAGCAATCGGGACATGAAGATTTTGTATCCGGTGAAATGTGGCTCTCCTGGATCGGCGTCCCAATGTGTAAAGGAGATAAGGTCCTGGGGGTGATTGCCGCCTACCAGATGACCAAAGAAAATGCCTATAGTCAAGCTGATCTTGACACCCTGCAGACAATGGCGAATTTAGCAGCGATTGCTTTGGATAATGCTCGA
>CAZSOP010000321.1:0-5220 GCA_964608385.1 uncultured Cytophagia bacterium | reverse complement strand
GCCGAATAAATATGTGGCCAAGGTAGCCTCCGATTTAAATAAGCCGGATGGCCTGGTGTTTGTCTCTCAGCAAGGTGTAAAAGAATTTTTATCGCCTCTGGAGATTTCGAGATTATGGGGGGTGGGGCCGAAAACAGAAATTTCGCTGCGTCAACAGGGGATAAACACAATAGGTGAGTTGGCGGATTATCCGTTACCGGCATTAAAAAAATTGTTCGGAAATTCATATCTTCATTTCTGGAAACTCGCTAACGGTATGGATGAACGTAAAGTGGAAACCCTGCATCGGGCAAAATCGATGAGCCACGAAACCACTTTTTTTAAGGACTGCCATGATGAAAAGAGACTTGAAAAAACGCTTCTGATGCTTTGCGACGAGCTTTGCAGTGACCTGAGAAAAAACGATTATAGCGGACGCACAGTAACTCTGAAGATAAGGCTGGCCGATTTTTCCACCTTTACAAGATCCAGAACCCTGTCTCAGTTCACCCATGAGACCAAAATTATATTTCAAAGTGTGATGGATCTTTTCAATCAATTTGATCGCAAAGATATTGCCGTCAGGCTGCTGGGTGTTTCGTTATCCAAACTGGAGAAAACCGGTTTTCAGCTCGACCTGTTTGCGGAAAACCGGAATATAGATAAAGTTCTTGATCTGGTCCGCGATAAATTCGGCAAAGATGCCATTCAGCGGGGCAGTCTGTTGAATCGAAATAATACATCCGAACCGCATAAATAGTGATATTTCGATGCGGTTCATGGAATTAAAACATTGAGGAGAACACGTTGAAATTTTTTCTAATCAGCATCG
Source organism: uncultured Cytophagia bacterium (assembly GCA_964608385.1). Lineage (GTDB taxonomy): Bacteria > Zhuqueibacterota > Zhuqueibacteria > Residuimicrobiales > Oceaniaggregativiventaceae > Oceaniaggregativivens_A. Next base: position 4,409 of record CAZSOP010000321.1, on the reverse strand, counting down.
GCTTTTCGTTGATTGTGGCAACCGGCTTTATATTGTGGCTTCCCCTGGCTTATCCCTGGGGGTATTATCTTCTGGCCCTGGTCATAACTTTTTTTACTTTATGGTTGCACTGGAACCAAAAAGAGCGTTTCAAGCCGCCGGAAACTGAATCGCTTTTCGATCAAACCTTTCTTCTCAATACCCTGCATAATGTTACGGCGTTAATTGATATCGACAAGGAGGCTGCGAGCCGCACGGTGCAGCATCTGGCGGATTATATACGGGCTGTTATGGCACAGAGTAAATCAGAGTCAACGCTTTTGGCTCATGAAGTAAGATGCGTTTCGATTTATCTTGAAATCGAAAAAGCCCGGCTGGGAGACCGGCTGGAGGTTAAGGTTGATGTTCCAAAAGAGTGTTATGAAGTCTGTGTGCCCCGTTTTTTTATCCAGCCCCTTGTCGAAACCGCGATCCGATATGGGGCGGAAAATCATGACAGCAAAACCAAAATTACCCTGGTTGTTGATCGCAACGCCAAAAGCGTTAGCGTGGATTTGAGCGATGTCAGCGGCACTTTTGATAACGACTCTGAAAAAAAACTCGATAAAAGGAAACCTGTTGTTGCCAGGGTACGAAAAAACCTGGAAAATTTTTATCAGCAAAAGGTGCCGGTAGAATTATTCTCGGTTATCCCATCGGGCTGCCGCACCCTTATCCACCTGCCAACCCCCTGATCTCAAAGTCAGCTTATTTATCAATGGAATGTAAAGGAATTTTTATGATCAGACATATAATGGTTACACTGATATTAACTCTTCTCGTTGCCGGTAGTCCCGCCGGACAAACCCTGACGCTCGCTGTGTTTACCCATAACGTGGATTCGCTTCTGGTTCACGACCTGATAGCGACTCTTGAAGAGGACCTAAACGAGCTCGTTGCCAAAGACCAGTCCCTTTCTCTGCATGTCGTGGCTGAATCGCTGGCGGTTAGTGATTCTATGCTGAAAAGATGTGGTCTTCTTCTGGAAGAACGAAACGCAGACATGGGTATCTCATTTGCCGGCAGAGATGAGGACGAAACCTATGATTTTGCATTGCTACTGAAACCATCCCGGCTCGATTCCATCGCCTTGTGGACCCCGGTTCGCCCTTTCGTAAAAAAACTCTGTTTTATAAAGGCACAATGGTCCTGGATTCGCTCCTTCCTCAGGCTGAGCGTTGTTGAAAAACTGGGATACACCATCGATGAGGTCGATATCGATCTTGAAGAAGAAAAAACAACCGTTGCCAAACTTTTTAATATCGCTTTCAACGGCCACCAACTCCTTTTAAATGGTAAAGTCCGCTTTGATCCCGGCCTTTATGAATTGTATGAGCAAGGCGTGACTGCTGCCCCGGACACAAGTATCTTGGAAGCTTATATGCGATATAATTACGCGCTTTTCTACGCTGTAACGGATTCTTCAGACCTGGCCATTCGACAACTCGATATCGCTGATTCGCTATTCACCGGTTATCAGGATTCAATTTTTAGAGGGTTAACCAATGTTGCTTTCTACCATCTCTACCGCAAGATGGATATGGATTCTCTGGCTCTGACCAGTATTGATCGTGCCCGCCGTTTTGCACCGGAACTCTCTCTTGTCCGATCTCTCGATTCGGTTACAGCGGAAAGTGATCCTGCAGCTATCGATTCCATAGTGAATAATCCGTTTGATGCCGCTGAAGCGCTGTATGAACGCGCCAATGCATTAAGCAGGGAAGGTCAACTGGACGAGGCTCTGTTGCTCTACCAACAGTATCTGTCGGTAGCCGGAGAACTGGCAAATGAAGTCGCCATCGCCCGGGCGCATTTTAGCCTGGGAACTGTGCAATATGCCATGGAGAACGCAGATGCCGCCATGCCCCATTTTCTATCCGCTGAAGAGTATTTTGAAATGCTGGGCGACACCTGTCACCTTGCCAAGGTGGATATGAATCTGGGAGCGATTTATCACGAAAAAGAGGATTTTACCACTGCGCAACTTCGTTACGAATCTGCGTTGTCACAAGCGAAGCGCTGTAAGGATCAGGAAAATGTTATGCGCGCACATTCCAATTTGGGAGATCTCTTTGCAGAGCAGGATCAGTGGGCAAAGGCGCACAAACATTACAACCAGGCCCTCGATATCGCAACGTTTTACAACGATGAAAAAACCGTTGCCTTGCTCAATTATGCCAAGGGCCTGGCACATTTAAAAGAGGGACATTTTAAGCTGGGGTATGACGAGATCAAAACCGCCTTTGAACTGGGGCGGGATACCCTGAATATCGATCCTGAGAAAGAGGAACGGTTCCTGCGGCGCCTTGAGGAATTAATAAGGAACCAGGAGATGCTTGCCCAATAGAGCAGAGGAGAGTTATGACCGGTTTACACAAACGCATCAATTCTCGTTTGGATAAGGCCATTTGGGAATATCACATGTTAAGCGATGGCGATTGCATCCTGTTTGCCGTGTCGGGGGGGGCGGATTCTATGGCCCTGGTCAAACTTTTACACCAGCGCATTCATATATTTGCCAAAGCGTTGAGGCTCCATGCTCTCTATGTCGATCTCGGCTTTGATGGCAGCCAGGAAGAGCGATGCAAACACATGAATGACTATTTCCAATCCCTTGAAATTAAGGCGACCACTCTTAAAACCCGCATTGGACCGGATGCTCACAGAGGATCGAAGAAAGTGAATCCCTGTTTCCTCTGTTCGCGCATACGGAGAAAACATATTTTCAAAACCGCGGAAGAGTTGAATTGTAATAAAATCGTGTTTGGTCATCACAAAGATGATCTGATCCAGACCCTCATTCTCAATATGATTTTTGGTCGCGAAATAAGCACCATGACACCAAAGCTGGAGGTTTTTAAGGGAAAATTTACTTTGCTCAGACCAATGGCTTTTATTGATGAACCCATGATTAAACATTTTATCGAACAGCAGAATATACCGGTGATCGAACAGAATTGTCCGACAGATGGGAATTCCGAACGCGAATATATTAAATCGATTGTCTATCAGCTGGAAAGAAAATTTCGTGGTGCCCGGAATAATATATTTTACAGCATGAAAAATGTTAAAACCGATTATTTGCTTTAGAGTATGACGAGAATTAAAATCCCCAATAGCTATTATATCGACCTGCAAGGCTTGGAAGACTTTGGCTATCCACGTGACTCCGATGGCCTGCCTCTCGTCGAGTACGGAGAGAAAACCGGAAATCGATATAATCCGATTACAATATCACAGTACGGATTTTATTTGCTGAATCGTCCGCAATACCACGGGATCGCCATAAAGTGTGCGGATTGGTTGGTCGATAATTTACAGCTATGGCAGCAGGATATGCATGCATGGATTTATGATTTTGACCTGTGGTTTTACGGGCCCCGTGCTCCCTGGATTTCCGCAATGGCCCAGGGAGAAGGTATCTCTCTGCTCTTGCGTGTTTTTCAGTTGACCGGCATCGAAAAATATAAAGAGACGGCAAAACTTGCGTTCACACCGTTCCGCTATTCGGTTGAGGAGAACGGCGTTGTCGACAGAATCGCAGGCCGGTCGGTTTTTTTTGAAGAGTACGTTACCCATCCGCCTTCTCATGTGCTCAATGGTCACATTTTCGCTCTTTTGGGCGTTTATGATTACTGGCGTTTTTTCAACGACGATGACGCAGCGAGATTATGGCAACAAGGAACCAATACCATCAGGCAGCACTGGTCGCGATGGGATTGCGGTTACTGGACCTGGTACGATTTATATCCGGTCAGACGCCTGGCATCCCGAATGTATCACCGCCTGCATATTCGCCTGATCAAAAAGCTGTCCGAGCTGAATGAAGATGCGGAATTGTCCAATCTCGCCGGACGCTGGCATCATATGTTGAACCATCCGGTCTGCGTGGCGAAATGGCTTTTGTCCAAAACTATTGAGAAAATAAGAATTTCTCTGCTAAAATGAAGAAAAAAACACTACTCATTATTGCTTATTATTTCCCGCCTGTCGGCATGAGCGGCACCCAACGCGTGGCCAAATTTGCCAAATATCTTCCGGAAAACGGCTGGCAGGCTGTTGTCCTTACCGTCAAACCTATTTTATATTTCAGCCATGATAAATCGCTGTTGCAGGATATCGGCGACACTCCGGTCATCAGAACCGAATCCCTGGATCCTCAGAGGATATTGTATCGAATTGGAAAGAGAAAGAAACGAGCTGCCGCCGGCCGGTCTATGGCTTTGTTGAATGTGAACAAATTTTTATCCTTTTTCTGTCTTCCCGATCTGAAACGCCTGTGGCATCTTCCTGCCATGCGAGCAGTTAGAAAACTGCACAAACAGTACTGTTTTGATGCTATAGATCGGAAGAGCACACGTCTGAACTCCAGTCACGTGAAACGATCTCGT
>CAZSOP010000320.1:0-5220 GCA_964608385.1 uncultured Cytophagia bacterium | reverse complement strand
CACGTTCACACGTTCACACGTTCACACGTTCACACGTTCTCACGTTCTCGCGTTCTCGCGTTCCCACGTTCCCACGTTCACACGTTCACACGTTCACACGTTCACACGTTCTCACGTTCTCGCGTTCACACGTTCACACGTTCACACGTTCCCATGCTCTTTCAATTCAGCGCCTGAAATAAAAGCCCCAGCGCACTGTTTTCTTTCCAAAAGGCGTAATCGGCTTTATCTATCGTACCGTTCAGCTCAAAGTCTGCACTGACATATCCGCTTTCGCCCTCTTCATTTTGATTGTACCAGATAACATAATCCGGACTGGTGATGGCGCCGTCCTGATCGGCATCGCCTGCCGGCAATCCCCAGACACCGGTTTCCAGCTCGACCAGATTGTTCTTTCCGGCGGTAGAATGTTCCGTGGTAAAATCATAATTTACCCGATATTCAAACACCAGCGGTACGGCACTGGCGCTCTGCGCCTGCAGGTGATTGCGATGTTTGACCTGAATAATATAAGAGTCATTACCGACACCCTCAAATTCAAGACTATCGGCACCGGTGGTCGAAACAACGGTTCCGTCTTTGGTTAAAAAGGCGCTCTGGCCGGCAACCACTGAGCTGCCGTCGGATGACAACAGCTGTACCAATATCCAATCCACCAAATCTGCGTCCGGCAACTGAGACAGAGTAACCGGGTCTTCGCTATAAGGCGAGGTCAGCGGAATCAGAGCATTTTGATGCAACAGGGTTTGCATGGTGTCGCCGTCAGCGTCATAGGGCCCTTGCAGCAACAGATTCAATCCCAGCTTGATGCCCTGGCTCTGCACTTCATACGACCCTATGTCCGGAGCGCCGATGTGCGGCATGCCGCGCTGGTCGGTTGCATGCCAGATGGAATTGTTGGTGCCGGCATTGTTTGCCGGACTGCTTGAAGAAAGGGCATGGGTTTGGGTATCGCCGCCGTTATCGGCAAGGGCGCTTAAGAGAGCATCGGTACTGTTATAGTTGCCTTCGCCGGCGCTGTTCATGCTGTTGTCCTGGCAGAGCGTATAGGACCTGGCGAGAACGAAGACGGATGGCGTGCCGCTTTGTACGGCGCTATAGTTCCTGCTGCTGCCATTGGCAAGGATCGAGTTTTTAATCCGCAGTTCGGTCACTGCCGAATCCGATCCCGCGGTTTCGGCCAGCTGGTAGATGCCGGCGCCGTTGCCGCTCGTGCCGCAGTTATTGTCGGCTATGGTGACATTGGTAATATCGGCCAGCAATTTGGTCGGCAGCGAAACGCTTTTGGCGTGCAAAACAACCCCGCCGCCGTTTCCAACAGTCAGGCCGGTGCTGTTACCGGAAAGGGTACAGTTGAGCAGGGAAAGATTTTGGAATGGCGCCAGGCCAAAGCCTCCGCCTGTGCCGGCGGGATCCGAGGTATAGGCATAAACTCCACCACCATCCGCGGTACTGCTGTTGCCCGAGATGGTTGATTGGTTTACCCGAAGCTGGCCATCTGAATAGATACCGCCGCCGTTGGCGGCTTTGTTACCTTGTACGCTACAGTTGACCACATTTAAAATACCGCTGTTATGGATACCACCGCCATTGCTGCTGCCGGCATTGCCGTAGCGAATGACCATATTCATCAGGTTAACGGTTTTACCGGCGTTAATGGTAAAGCAACGGCGATCGGAGAGATCAACGCTCAAAGGATTAGCCTGTACAATCGTGGGCAGGCCGACCTGACCGCTGATGGTGACCGATTTATCGATCACAATGCCGGCGCCGCTGACACCTTCAGCGGTAAAGATACCGGTGGTATTGATGATATCGCCGGAGCCGACCTCACTGCGATTGATGGCATACATGATGGTGGCCCAGGGTGACAACAAGGAACCATCCTGGTCGCTGTCATCAACACCGGTGGTGGCATTGACAAAAAACATTTTTGGCGTTCGTTCATAGGCGCCCATGTCGTAACCCATTCCCTGAGGCCGAAATTCACCGCGCTGGTCTTCGTTGGGCACGCCTTTATAGGTGCCGGCGTCTACAGCCGGACTGTTGGCGGAGAGCGCATGAGTCCGGGTGTCGCCATTGTTATCGGCAAGAGCCAGGAGCAGCGGATCGCTGCCGTTGATATTGTCGACAGTGGTGATCGGCATGGAAGAATCACGGCAAAGGGTAAAAGACCGGCTCAGGTTGGTGGTTCCGCTGGGACTTGCATAATTGCTGGTTGTACCGTTATCGAGGATACAGTTCATCAGCGAAAGATCGAGATTGCCGCTGTTAGTGGCGTAAATCCCTTCACCGAAAACAGCGCCGCTGCAGCTGTTGTTGGCGATGGTGACATTGACAAGATTGACATCCGCGTTTTGATTGCCTTCGAGGCTGAATCCGCCACCGTTAGCAGAGCTGGTGGAATTGCCGGAGAGGGTGCTATTGGTCAGGTTCATGACGGGATATCCGGAATCGACATAAAAACAGATTCCCCCGCCGCTGCCTCCTGCCGAGTTGGCGGAGATCGTTGTTTTTTCCATATCCAGATCGGCTTTGGCATAAATACCGCCGCCCTTGCCGAGGCTCGAATTGCCGCTGACCGTACAGCTGTTCAACGTCAGGGTTCCGGTGCTATAGATGCCGCCGCCGACATAAAGCGGTGAAGAGCCGCTGCTGGTGTTATCAGCGATAACGCATTTTTCCAAAATCAACCCATCGCCGCTGTGTTTGATAGCGCCGCCGCCGTTGGCATTGCCGTGACGCAGGGTCATCTCTTTCAGAGTAACGCTGATGCCGGAAGAGATGGTAAAGCAGCGCCGATCGGCGCTGGAGGCGTCGGTTGCGTGTCCCTGCACAATGGTTTGGTCAGCGCCATGACCGCGAATAATCAGGTCTTTATCGATAACAACACCGTCGCCGCTAACGCCTTCGGCGGTAAAGGTGCCGGTTGCGTCGATGGTGTCGTTGGCGGTGGCGCGGCCGACGGCATAGCTGATGGTGGCGAAGGGTTGCCCTTGCGTACCGGTCCGCCCGGAATCATCGACACCAGTGTCGCTGTCGACATAGAGGGTCGAGCCCACGGGAATGATGGTCACCTCAAACTGATCCGATGCGGAAAGACTATCAAGATCGGTCACCGTAACCGTGATGACGGCGCTGCCGCTTTCGTCCGCAGCCGGGGTGATGGTAATGGTTCGATCGCTGCCGCTGCCGCCAAGGCTGATGTTTGCATCCGGCACCAGGGTTTGATTGTCGGATGTGGCGTTGAGGGTCAAATCCGCCGGATCGGTTACATAATCATCAACGGTAAACGAAACCGGACCAATAACGGTATTGACAAAACCGCTTTGATCGGCAATGTCATCGATTTCCGGTGGTGTTAAGATTGGCAGCGATTCGGAAACCCGGGTATAATCCGATGAAAAGTCAGTGGTCGCCACCAGCAAGGGGCTGGTTTCCTCCATAAAACAGACGCCGGAATTATAGCCACCGCTTTTTGCGGTTGTGGTCAGCAAGGTATCGATTAAATTCAAATTAAGGTCATAATAGCCCAGCACTGTATTGTCCCAGTTGGCGGTGACGAGTGTGTCGCTGAGGATGTCGATGGCCAGGATATCCTCCTCACCTGTTGTGAGAGCAGAGAGATTATCCAGCGTATCGATGTTAACCATAATCCAGCTATTGGGGGTCCACCAGCTGCCGGTGCGGATCAGTTTGATCTCGTAGAGCACGTTAGCATCATAAGCAGCGGTGGCAAAGGCGTGGATGGTGTCGTCGGTAGCGGAGATAACAGCGACATCGATAATGCTGTCTATTTTGTTCATATCGACACAGTCGTTACTGCCGACTTGATCATCCATTTCCCAGGCGTTGAGGATCCTTCCCGTCTGATCGATCTCGACGATATTGTCGTCAGCATAGGAGAGATCGCCATTATAGTCGGGTAAAAGCATGTGACCATTGGGCATAACATCGATACCGGTACGGTTGTCGAGCTGCCACGGCCAGCCCGAATTTCTTTCGGACAGCGCAAAGTTGGTATAGGAGATGCCGGAACTGTCGGCCAGATAAATGGTCGGATTGTGGCTACTGGACTGGGATTCATGTGCGAACCAGAATTTGGAGGAATCGGGATAATAATCGAGTCCGATGGTGCTATAGCTCCATTCATTCATAAAGCAATAGGCCGTATCGCCGGCAGCCAGAATAGCCGGCAGTTTGGCGCGAAAGGTGGAATCGCGTGCAGCCGCATCGCGGCTAAAGACAGCGCTTTTTTGGCCGGATTTAATGTCAGAGCCATAAACAAAACCGCAAAGAAATAATGATACAACCACTCCCCATAACAATTGTTTTTGTGTTTTCATACTCGGTTTCCTTTCCCCGTTTACCCCTGTTCGATGTGAAAATAAGGCGATAGCGCAAAACTGTTTTCTGTTGTTATCATATCATGGCCGGCAAGCCGTTACTCTCTCCTGTTTTTGGTTTTCAAATTGACACTTGTGGCTGGAATTTTTACCGTTTTTTTATCTCGTTTTAACTGTTTTTAACGCTCTGAGGGTGTGTTAAATCGAAAAAATTTATGTCAAGAGGGGCTGGTAAGAATGGTAACCAACCGCGAAGCGCGAAGCATAAAAAAACAAATCCAATAAAAACCACTGCTGTCCCAAATAATCAAAATCATCATTTTTACAAGTTGAAAAACGGCATTTATACATTTTTTGAGCTAAACGGTCAAAACAGGTCAGCCAAAAAACCTCACCACAGAGAAAAGAAAGAGAGGGAATAGAGAGAAAAATTATCTCGTTCCAACGCTCTGCGTTGGAATGCATCCCGCGACGCTCTGCGTCGAGTCACTATAACCAATCCATATCTACATCCAGCAGACCATTTATAGGTAAAAAAATGAAATCGTCTTTCTTGTTCACGTATTCACGTGTTCACCTTCGCGCGTCCCAGTCATCCATTGAATAAATGGAATCATAACAATTTCAATATCCTGCTCCTGAAATGACTCCCATGTATCGCGTGTAATAATTATACCTTTATCAAGGTTAAACTCGTCAGCAGCTCTAAGCAACGCTCTGACCTCTCGTTTACGGGTTTCAGGATTCTCCGGATTAAAACAAACCTGATAAAGAGCGCATTGTGAGGCTTTATCAAAAAATTCGGGTAATACAAAATCAACCTCATATCCAGCCTTGTCTTTCCAATAGGCTATCGTCGGTGTTAATCGAACGA
>CAZSOP010000319.1:0-5274 GCA_964608385.1 uncultured Cytophagia bacterium | reverse complement strand
AGAATCTTATAGTTATGTTTTATAATTATTTATATAATATAATAACCGGAGGAGGCATTATGTGTAGCGGTTCTGTTTTTAGAAAAGAGGTATGATGAAATGAATTGTACCGATTCAAATTATATAAAAAAGAAAATGGTTGATTAAACAATCAACCATTTTATTCAGAGTGTGTTTACTCCTCGACAATGATCGCTTCTGCGGGGCAGCTTTCCGCTGCTTCGCGAACATCTTCTTCGATATCCTCAGGGACAACGTCGACCTTAACCACGGCAATATCGTCATTCATCTCATAGACATCAGGAACGCTATCAACACACAATTCACATCCTGTACAAAGATCAGGATCAACGCGAGTTTTCATAGTTTCACCTCCTTGGTTGGATAAAATGGGTTTTGTGGTTGTGCATAAATTTTTATAAATTACAAACTCAAAATGAAATAACCAAGTTTTTTATTGAGCAGGACATAAACCGGATTGTGTAAAAGATATCAGCAGAACGGCAAAGAGGGAGATAAAATAAAAAAAAGACTTGTAATGTGGGGCTACCTATTTTATATTGCATGTTAACTGAAGACGAATAACCAATTCCATTATTGATATCATCAAACCAAAGGATACGCCTTGCTATGATGAACTATGTTTGGCTCTTTCTCGTACTTGTGGCTGTGATTATCGGAGCGATAAGCGGACAGATTAGAGAGGTAACGGAAGCCGCCTTTGATACCGCATCATCTGCAGTAGAGATAGCTCTGAGCCTGATCGGTATCATGACGTTATGGCTCGGCATTATGAAGATCGCCGAAGATGCCGGTTTGATTAAACTGCTGGCGAGAGCGATCCGGCCGGTAAGTAACTTTCTATTTCCCTCCATACCCAAAGACCACCCCGCCATCGGCGCCATCGTTTTGAATTTATCCGCCAACTGGCTGGGGCTGGGGAACGCCGCCACGCCCATGGGAATCAAGGCTATGGAGCATCTGCAAACGCTCAATGAAAAAAAAGATACCGCCACAGATGCCATGATTATGTTTCTGGCGCTCAACACAGCAAGCATCACCCTCATCCCGATGACCATCATCGCCGTTCGCACCGGCCTGGGATCAAGTCAGCCCACTGCCATTATCGGCACCACAATTTTTTCTTCGGTAACAGCGACGGTTACCGCCATCACCGTGATCAAGCTTATACAGGCCTTTTCCAGAAAGCGACAGCCGGCGGGCGATGCGGATGATGAAAAGCGGGGCTATAGCTTCCTGTTGCGCGCCGGTACCTACATGGCGGTTTTCGCGCTGCTCATATTCGTTTTGATCCGTTTGAACGTTTTTCAATTCATCGCCACCTATTTTCCCGGTGACTTTTTCCGGCAGGCGATCAATGCCGTCAGTGTCTGGGCCATTCCGGTTCTGCTCTTTCTCATTCCCCTGATCGGAATAATCAAAAAGGTCAAAATATATGAAGTTTTCGTCGATGGCGCCAAGGAAGGATTCCAGGTGGCGGTCCGCATCATCCCGTTTCTGGTCGCCATTCTGGTGGCCATCGGTATGTTTCGCGCCTCGGGCGCGATGGAGCTTTTTGTCGTGCTCGTTTCTCCGTTGACCGAGCTTATCGGAATGCCGGCGGAAATTCTACCTGCAGCCATCATGCGTCCGCTTTCCGGAAGTGGCGCCTTGGGCATTATAACAGAACTGCTCAAGACGCACGGGCCTGATTCCTTTATCGGTTATCTGGCGTCCACGTTATACGGCTGCACCGAAACGACATTTTATGTCATTGCGGTATATTTCGGCGCGGTTCAGGTCAAAAACATTCGCTACGCCATTCCCGCGGGACTGATTGCGGATTTGGCGGGTGTTTTGGCGGCGCTTTTTATCTGTCGTCAGATCTTTCTGTAACCCTGAGAGGGTTGGATCAAAAATAGCATATAAAAAATGATAGATGCCGGATAAGATTAAAATTTGTTCTTGAAGCTTTATGATCTTTTGAAGTTCAAGAATGATCTAAACCGCAGAGTCTGCCGAGAGATATAGAGCGGTTTATCCAGACAAAATGATTACAAGTAAATGCGAATCATTAATAACAAGCTCTTTATCTCTTTGTGACATCATTTTTTATCGTTATGATTTTATCCTGGTAAAAAAATTCCTGTAAAATTCACAAGATAATGAAATGAATCAATTCTCAGCAAGCTCTGCGGTTTTAAACAGCCAATTACTGCTAAAAACGGGGATTATCAATACTTTTCACTCCCGGCCCTCAGGGTTCAGGATCACATGTTGCCAAAATCGACCTGAGGCGCCTGTTCAGCTTCTTCAGGGGCTTCAAAATAGGGTTTTCGCTCAAACCCCAAAATCGAGGCCATGATATTGGTTGGAAACGTACGAACAGTACGGTTAAACTGACGGGTCGCTTCATTAAAGCGGCGCCGTTCCACCGCAATTCGGTTTTCGGTTCCCGCCAGCTCATCCTGCAAACGAATAAAATTCTGATTGGCTTTCAACTCCGGATAGCGCTCCACCACCACCATCAGGCGCGAGAGGGCGCTGGAGAGTCCGTTTTGAGCTTCCATGAACTGTTGTAATTGCTGTGGGTTTTCCGTCAGATTGCCGGCATCAACCTGTGTTTGGGTGGCACTGGCACGGGCCTGAATGACGGCTTCGAGAGTCTCGCGTTCAAATCTGGCATATCCCTTGACCGTTTCAACCAGATTTGGGATCAGATCCATTCGACGCTGCAAAACATTCTCGACCTGAGCCCAGGCGGTATCGACATCTTCTTCCAATCTGACGAGTTTGTTATAGGCACCGATGAGAGAAAATGCCAGAATAACGATCAAAACAACGACGATGATGCCAAAAACAGCAAGCCCCGAAAGGCCCAAACATCCTGATTTTTTCATATATTCCTCCTTATAGCTGATCTACTGCAAAAGCGCATTGTCGGATGACCTGGATATATCGCTGCGCCAGAGTTATCAACTCGGTTTTGTTCATTTTTTCCCTGCCTTCAACCACCTTCCAGATATCATCAAACACCTGAGTGTCGAGATCAAAAATCTCCGCCGTTTTGCTGTACACCTGGCGCTTCTGTGCAGGGGGCGTAACATCTACAAGTGCCAGCATGGCGATAAAGATCGAGGAAAAGGCCGGGATAGTGGATTTGATCATAGAGCGCAATGCCCGTTTCTTTCCCAGGGTGCGCAAAAAGGCCTCACGCAGATGCAGCAATTTACCTTTTATCTGTTCCTCACATTGCAGGCGAAGAAATTTTTTCGGGATTTCAATATCTTTAAGAACATCTTCGCCATAAGCGACCTTGTAAGCCCGGGTAATATTAAGGAATTCGATGGGAAAGCTGTCGAGCGAAGAGCGGATATAATCGGGCGTAAGAAAGAGCGGCACGTCGACGCGATATTTCCGCCACTTTTTAATCAGATCAAAGCTTTTTGTCAGCTGCTGAATTCCTGTATCATTCAGGATAATCAAAAAATTGAGATCTGATTTTTTCGGCTTGTAATCGCCTTTTGCACCGCTGCCGTAGAGGATAACAGAGAGCAGATCATTGCCGAACACATTTTGATAATCGCCACTTATGTCGGCAAAAATATCTTCCGGTTTCTGCGGAACTTTAGTCATAAAATCTCCTTAATGATTTAGGTGCTGACTATCTATCCTTTTTCCAGCGACAGGACCGCTATGATCCTGGTGGTGATATTGAATTTTGAATTAAAAATAAATTATATTTTGATTATAGTGCCTGTCCTGCATCAAGCAACTTTTAATGCAGCCGCAAAATGCCCGAAATAATATCTGGCAAAAAATCAATAGCCGCCGCTGGCGCCGCCGCCGCCGCTCATGCCGCCGCCGAAACCGCCAAAGCCGCCGCCGAACCCACCGCCGCCAAAACCGCCACCAAAGCCACCTGAAGAACCGCGGCCGCCGCCGGAGAGCGTACCGAGCAAAATCCAGGGTAAAAGACCGGTGCGTCGCAACACGGAAAAAATCAAAATAAGAGCGAAAATTGTACACAATCCGCCGAAAGGAGAGCGGCCGCGACCAGATGGAGGCGGAACGGACTGCAGGTTGCCATCAAACGTTGCGCCATACTCTTCCGCAACGATAGCGGCAACGGACTGAACCGCAGCCAGAAATCCGGCTCCGAATTCATTGCTGCGCAGATAGGGCGCGAGTATATTTCGGATAATATCCCCGGCTCTGGCATCGGTGAGAATGGGTTCCAAACCGTAACCAACTTCGATGCGTACTTTCCGGATGCCGGTTACATTGAGAAAGAGCACGCCCTTGTCCTCCCCCTTTCGTCCGATGCCCCAGGTTTCATAGAGGCGTACAGCGTAACCCTCAAAATCATCACCCGGTATGGACTCTATTGTGACGACGACGAGAGCGACGCCGGTTTTTTCATAAACCTCTATAGCCAGTGCTTCGATTTTCTCTTCATAGGCGGAGCTGATGACATCGGCAAAATCATTTACAGCACCGCGCTTCTCCGGAAAGGGTTGGGCATAGATGCTTTGTAAAGCGAGCAAAACACTAAATAAAACGAGTAACAGCCTGTTCATTATCTTGTTTCCATAAAATCGTCAAAAAGTTTCACCACAAAATAGAACAAAAAAGGCGGAAAATCAAGTGATTTCATCATTTTAGATTAAGCGAAGGGGATAACAGACGGATGGAACGGGCCTGCACGGGGAACGTTTTGATCTGAAAAGGGCAGCGTCGGATGGTTGCGGGCACAACCATCCGACGCAGGTGATGATTTATTGGTAAAGCAAGGAGGACAGATAGTATAGAAGGGCTACTTTAGATTTATTCTTAATATTTTTAATGCTTTTGTCATTCGGGCCTCGATGGTTTTGATGGAAACGGAATAGATGACAGCGATTTCAGCATACTTGAGGCCATCGAAACGGTTCATAAAAAACGTTTCCTTCACCACATCGGGCATAGCCTTAAAAGCGCATTGGAGCTGGCATGCAAAGATCGGGCGACTGTCGGATTGAGCGGCATAGTCCTGCATCTTTACATGTGGATAGCAGTTACAGGTTCTGTGCTTTCTCAGGTGATCGATTTTCAGATTTCGCGCCATGCGGTAAAGATAAGCCTGAACCGCCTGTTTATGATCGAGATTACGGCGGTTATTCCACAGCCGCAAAAAAAGTACCTGAACCACAACTTTTGGTTGCTGTTTATTTCCAACAACCCGGCCCATGTAACAAAAAACAACCCCCCCCCCCCCCTCCCAACCCCCCCCCC
>CAZSOP010000318.1:0-5300 GCA_964608385.1 uncultured Cytophagia bacterium | reverse complement strand
ACAGGCTTGATTATTTGAAAAAAAATGAACAACTGATTCGGTGTGAATTTTCAAGGTCCAGGGTAACAAAAGCATAATCAAACATCAACCGCCAAAGTTCAATACCGGCTCCCGCTGTCAAACCGTCACGGTTCTTTCCGAACCGCAGGGCACCGTTCTTCATTTTTAACTCCAGGCCGAACAGATGTTGCCGTTCAATTCTCTTCCACGTCGTCCAGTACAAGTGAACAGCCGCATCCCGAAAACCCACGTTCTGTTCAAAAGCAACACCAAAAGAGACGGTACGGCCAATTTGATCTTCATGTTTTGTGTTCCATATAATTTTTGTATCCGATATATCCAGGACAGCAAGGCCAATCGCCACATCGCCTATGGTTCTGCGGTCGAGCAGGTGACCGAGTTTGAATTTTATCATCGTGCCGATATCCAGTCCCAATCCGGAAGCGGATGAATCGTAAATCCGTTGTCGTAAACCCTTAATGGTAAAGCCGACGGGAATTTTCACGGGCAAATCGGTAAACAACCAGCCGAGGGCAAGGTTGACAGAAAACATCCGGGAAAAATTAAAATAAAAAACATCTTCAATATCGGTAAAGGAGCCGCTTGGCGCTCCATCCGGACGCAGTTCAGCATTATTTAATCGGTCGGCATAAGATGACCCGCGTAAACTTGGAAAAACAGGAATATCATCAACGGAAAACCGGGTCCAGTGAACACCCAACACCGCTTGTTGTGGCAGGGGCAGCGAAACACCGACGTAATTATAATTCGCTAACGCTTTGCCGAATCCGCCAAAGCTCGGCGCATACATCAGAGAAAGCCGCAACCGGTCAGTTCCTGCGGGAGCGGATGGATTATAATAAAAGCCGTCATGCTGGCCGACCCGGGCAACAGTTGCTCCTCCGAGAGCGAGATTTTGTGCACCCATTCCCAATTGCATCGACGCACCGCCATAGCGGCTTTGCCCGCTCAGAGGCAATATCAAAATCAATAAAAGGTAAAAAATGAAAATATAATAAACAGATACGTTTTTCATCGTTTATTGGATCCGTGCTATTTTTCCGGTAACTTTATATTTTTTCGATTCAAACTCGGCAACAGCCTTGTAGAAATAGACACCATTTGCAACCTCAAAGCCATCCGCATCCAGACCATTCCAAACCGCTTCGTGATAGTCCGTGCCCAAAGGGTTGGGATCAAAAGGATCCTGATCGGGATCCAGGGTTCGTATTAGTCGCCCCGAAGCGCTGTAAATTTTAATAGAGAACTGCTCACAGGGCATAGAGAGATGGTAGGCGAATATCGTTTCATCCTGAAAGGGATTCGGATAATTGCCATACAGGGTCAATTCAAATTCAGCAGCCACTCTAAACTGCGACCGAATCTCGGGCGAAGCGTTACCCATGCAGTCCAGAGCTTGAATAAAAAGGGTATGCAAGCCCGGACGTAATTTGGGTCTCAAGGTCAGATGAACATGATTACCTTCCACCCCGCTATCCGGCAGAGCGAGCTCCTCGCCTGTATAAAATTTGTCATCCAGATATACGGTTAACTTTTCCGGCGAGATATCTATACCATTCATATCCTGCAGCTGGATGGCTATATAGGGTTCGGGAGCGATCATGCTGTTCTCAGCCACCGGTTGTCCGTCAATGGTTACTTTTACAGTAGGAGGGGTATCATCGGTTCCATAGAGGAGCGCATATACTCCATTTTTTTGAATTTGGCCTGCAGCGCTCCGTTCAGCGATAATTGTGGCTTGCTGTACCCATTTTTGTGTTCTCGGTTCAAAGCGATACAAATGTAGAGTTTTATTTGTTTCGGAAATCGCATTCGGTGGCTCGGAAATATCCATATGAACTGCTAAAGGCCTGAAAAAAAGGTCATCCCCTTCGCCAAGAGCGATTTCATAGGCAGCGACATCTACCGTTTTTTTCAAATCAGGTTGTTCCCAAATCCGTATGCTGTCCTTTTTTTCCACTTTTAAAACCGATGACGAAGAAACAGCCTGCAGGGGTGCAAATATCTTGAGATTGCCATCATATCTCAGCGTATCCATGACGGCATTGTCGATAACGATTCCCTGATAAGGGTTATAGGGAAAAGCGTTCACGGTCAATGTCTTATCAACCCGGTTATTATAACGACGGTACATGTCGAATTGATTTTCAGGATCCACTGTCATTCGCAGAGACAGCTCTCCGGGCATTGCCGCATAGGGTAGTCGCGTTCGCGCTGATGAAAAGGCTTTGATATCAATCCAGTCTTTTCCCAGAATTTTCCATTCATTCTCTGTTGTATAATATTCATACAGAATTTTAACATCTTGAACACTTTGATTGCCCAGATTCAAGACGTTTGCGGTTATATAGGTGGTTGTATCCCAATCAAAATCAACAGTAGCAACATCAATGGTCAAATCGATATTGTTTTGAACCGAGTGAATTCTCTGACCACTCGAAAATTGTTTATTCCCCTGCCCAAAAATAAATTCATAGGAAAATGAAGTGAAATAAAGGGGAACGCTATGCTCTGCAGTGTACCAAAAAGAGCCTTCCGATTTCATCGCAATGGTATCATAATTCACCACGCATAAAACTTCAGTCGGAGGATTTTCGTGCTCAACATAAACACGGAATTTTAATTTCGGATGTTTGCTATCATCGATCAAAACGGAATCAAACATAACCGGCGAAAGGGAAAACCGGAATCCTCCGTTAACCCGCTGCATATCCATATTATCATTTCCATATAACCGTATCCATCCATTTTGACCCTGAAAGTTCTCAGGGATGGTAAAGGAAGATGAAAATTCACTGGAGGAGACAGGAATTTCATTTGATTCGATAATTTGTAAAAAGGAATCGGTTAGGGAAACATGAGCGACACCATGGTCGAACGGCAATGTGGCGGTTATCTGAATGGTTTCTCCGGGTTTGTAAAGCTTGCGTTCAGAATGCAGCCTGACCTGGTTTTGCGGCAAGGCCAGGCGCGTTGCCGGATCCCCAAGGATATGGTACTGATGGACTTCCGATTCAACATATTGGTTTTGATAATTAAGCTGGTAATTTACTTTTCCCGTGTTGATAATGTCGCCAATGCTCCAATCGGGATGCTGGTATAATACTTTTAAAATTTCACGCTGTAAATAATAGTCATTATATACCCTTGTGATTCCGCTCGAGCCTAAAAAAGCGATTGCACCGACGTTTTCAGAAAAAAGCAACGTATCCGCCAGATTCATCAATTTTGGCGATTCAAAGGCTGCGGTAAAACAAGTCATACTCATGACCAGCGGTAATTTGTTTCGGCCGTAAATTTTTTCGACATCTTCGATTCGAAGCAAGCCATTGTCCGCCCAAATAGCGCCGCCGCCATGTCCGTGAAAATTAATCACCGCACATCCCTGATCAAAATAGTCCAAAAGCGTAAAGGTGCTGCCAAAATGGGGATCATAGGCAAGTTTTGGATTCTGCAGGGTCAGCAGCAGTCGCGGCTCAAAATCCGCCGGCGTAACCGAATAAGAAAGATCATAAGATTGAGTTCGAAAAGCAGAATGATTTCCACCGATAAATAAAAACCGGTTACGCCAGTTACCTTGAGGCGGCTCTGTCTCATAGCGAACGATCTTTCTCGTAACCCGATCACACTCATCCAGTGTTCTGACCGGTAAACGCCCAAGAGCCACGTCGGGAATAATGTTTTCACCATCAAGCAGTGAATACCAAAAATCACTGGCGGTGGCGCCAAAATCGATGGTCTGGGTCATAAAAACCGGAACTAAATCCAAAGTATCACGAAGCGACACTTGCGGATCGAGCGGGTCAGGATAAAAACGGTACCGCTGCCGGCATCCGTCTCCGACAATGAGAACGTATTTTAAACGGGGAGATTGCCAGTGCGTAACCGCCCAGCGAAGATAGTTTTTAATGGCATAGGGACTTGGTTCACCATCATTAAACTCGTCGTATATATCCTTAACATTGACTTTGAGGACGGTATAACCCTGCGATTGGCGCAGATGAACGAGCTCTGCCAATCCTTCCGAATCGATGAAACGGTCGTGGGTGATAATCAGATAATCCGCTGCCACGTCCATAGGTGTTGTGTTGATACTCTGATCTGCATAGATGGCTTTGGGCTTGTATTTACCCGATCGATCGATGGCGATATATTCTGTCTGGTATGAAGTCACATAATCGTGAAAGGTAACCTGATTTGAGGTAAAGCCTTCAATGTCCGTGATCTCCTCGAGTTTTGCTCCCGTTATTTTACTGTGCCCCAATTTATATATATCGATCCTTTCGGACGTAAATCCATCGACCTTGAAAAGAAAATGCCCCAAACTGTAATCCGGCGGTATGGAAAATTTTATAAAATTGTCATGCGCGCGGTACAACCGGGGATAGGTAACCTCGAACCAGTTTAAAAGAATAATATCCGTTTTTAACGGCTCGACCTGATTTAAAATGGTCAATACATTTTCGCCGTTTTTGAGGTCCGCACCGGCGAGAATACTATTTTTCTCAGACTGCAGCGATTTATAACTCTGGCCCCTCCATTGTTCGCTGCAGGTGTATTGATCATTCAAATAAATCGCTGCGTCATGCTGAACAACATTTGTATTGGACCCCATCATCACCCGAACCTTGACCTCCAGCGGAGAGCGATCATCCGGGTACCACAATTTGAACGGATAATCTCGCTTGCTGGCAGCAGAGATTCCATTGTCATAGAACCAGTGATCTCTTAGTAATCC
This sequence comes from uncultured Cytophagia bacterium, assembly GCA_964608385.1. GTDB lineage: Bacteria > Zhuqueibacterota > Zhuqueibacteria > Residuimicrobiales > Oceaniaggregativiventaceae > Oceaniaggregativivens_A. Next base: position 541 of record CAZSOP010000318.1, on the reverse strand, counting down.
CGGTGGAATGAGCTTTAAATTATCATGCCGGTTATCCTCTTCAATATGCACGGTCTGATAAAAAGAATAGGGCCGTTTCATCACCCGTTGCTGTGATTCCAGAACGGCCCCCTGTTCCTCAGACATCCAGTTTTTGGCATCGTCATCCCAGGCCAACCAATAGACATTAATATCGCAAAAAGGGTCCTGGTATAAATCCGGTGAGGTGGTTTGATAGGTCTGTCGCTTATACTCGCCCCAAAATTCAAACGAATCATTTGGATCAAAATATCCGTCCCGCCAGCCGCTGATGTAGACGGGTATGTTTTGCCCCTGATCCGAAAGAGACAAGTTGTGCATATCAATCACTCGAATATCGATCCCGGCCTCCAGCAGATCCTTACCCGTTATCTTATACCACCCGTCTTTTTCAATTTCGATTTTTACCCGATTGGCGGGAGCATTTACCCTTTTTTTTAATTGCGAAACCGGCATAAACCTGGAATCGCCGAGTGAAAGGACTTTTATCCGTTCAAGTTCCTGCCGGTCTTGAGGCAGTAAT
>CAZSOP010000317.1:0-5302 GCA_964608385.1 uncultured Cytophagia bacterium | reverse complement strand
ATCGAATTTATCTTCAGAGTGGTACAATAGTGCATCACAACGTTTACAGGTATAGGTGCCGTCTTCTTTGTGATTGACATATTTCCCGCTAAAAGGCGCTTCGGTTCCCTTGTGAAGAATAACGCCTTCTTCCTCAGGAGTTAATTTATTATAATCCATATTCTTGTCCTTTTCATCCATTGCCGCCGTCAAAACCAATCCAACGATCATTAGATTGACTAAAATCGCCAGAATTGTTTTCATAACAGGCTCCTTCCTGTTCTTCCTTGTTCAATAGATTAAACATACAGGAGCAATAAATTGTTCCGAATTATATGACGATTCGGAAAAAGGAGACGCAATAAACTGAATCCTAAGGCGCTAATGGTATATCCATCTTGATCAGTGAAGCATAATCAGAATAGTGAATATAGTTGAGATTGGTCATCCAAAACAAGCGCGGCTTGATGTATTGTGGTGCGTTCCAGCTGATGAACGGCCGGACGTTGTCATATTCGGACTGTCGTGTAACCAGCGTTGATTGCCAGCTTTTTCCCATATCGCTTGTTTGCCATCTTTCAATCTCAAAAGTACCATTAACCGGTCGGGCAAGATAGACAACTGATGGATCGGCGCGATCGAGAATAAGACCTGCAGAATAATGGCGCTCGGATTCGCGTTTTCCCGGCAGGGTTTGCGGAAACCAGCCTCCCCCTTTCACGATTTCATGATCGAGCCACTTTTCACCGTCCCATATGGCATAGTGGTAGCGATGATCTTTGAACTCGGGCAAACGGGTGTAAAGAATCACCGGACGCCCTTTTTGGTCGGTGGCAATATCCCAGACCCAGGCACGGACCTCGGTAGCCCGGGCATCGTAAACCACATCGGCGTCGCGGGGTTTGAAGGGAATTTTTGCAAAATCGGTAATTTTGCTACCATCGGCGCGATAAAAAGAACCCTGCTGATAACAGGCATAATAGATGCTGTTCTCCGGTTCCTTGCGCGGATGGCCGTCGGTAAAGGCAAAATAAATCTTGTCCCTGTTATTGCTGTAATATTTTACATACGGCCGGCGGTGCTGGTAGATATCCTCGGGCCGGATAATTATTTTGCCTTTGCTCCAGTTCTCTCCGCCATCCTCTGAAACGGATACACAGGGTTTGCGGTTGATGCCGCGCCAGAAGAGGTAAATTCTGTTATTCTCGGTTGAAAGCTGAAAAGGATGAGAATAGGTATAATCGCGCAAGAGGCTGTCCGCATAGAGCTCATTATTGTTGAGCGGCAGCGTCCGTACCGGATGCCATTCAGCGATGGATTCCGGATTTTTGGAGAGCCGCATAAAAAATTCATCTCCGCCATGTTTGGAATAGAAAACCAGCAAGCGGCGATCCGACCGTACCAGTATAGACGGAACGTTGTGATCGTCCCGCTGCAATTTTTCATGCAGGGTAAATTTTTCGATATCTCCTGAACGGTGATCGTAGGAAGCAATCATGATGCTTCCCACCGTATCCACCCAGTCGATATAGGTCTGTTCTTTTTCCCCTTTATAATAAATCGCACGCGGATCGGAAAACCAGCACCAGGCGCCATCGGCAAGGGTCTTCCATTGATGCGCGGGACGCGGCTCGATCTCGTTTTCGTTGCGGGAACAGGCGAAGAAGAGAAAACAAGTTAAAAAAGGAATCAGAAACAGCAGAACTCTAAATCTCGACATAATTTATCCTGATATCGTTTACAGTTTTTTCTCTTTATAGGATTTTTGATTTTCCTTATAGGACGCTTCGTCCATATCGAGCTCTGACGCTTTGGACATGGCTTTTATGGCGTTTTCTCTATTGCCGGTGGCAAACTGCAACTGTCCCAGAGTATCCCAGATATGATGCGCCTTCGGATCCGGTTCCACCGCCGTTTGAGCGACCTCGATACCGCGATCATATTTTTTTTCAACCTCATTTTGAAAAATGTACCAGGCATAGCTGTTCATCATTGTTTTGTTTTCAGACATCTGGTTAATCGCCTCTTCATAGGCCTGGAACAGCTCATTCTCATTATCATTCCGGTCATAATAGCGAATCAGGTAATACCACGCCTGCTCTCTGAGCTGTTGGTCCTCGCTTTGCTGAATAATGGTTTCAATCGGTTGGGTGTCTCCGGTTTTGCGCATGTTGAGCATCATTTCACCTTTTCGGTAGTTTTGCCAAAGATTTGTTATGCAAGATAGAATAATTGCGATTAAATAAAAGTTTGAAAATATAAATTTTAATAAAAGGACGAAAAGTACGACTTATTTAATCGCGCCGGCGGATAATCCTTTTACAAAGGTCTTTTGCAGCAGCATAAAGAGTATAAGAGGCGGAATACTGAAAAAGACCGCAGCGGCAGCCATCTGGTTCCAGACATCGCGGTACTCGCCGACAAAAAGTCCGATTCCCACCGGTATGGTGCGGGCGGAATCGGATGAAGTCAGAATCAGAGCAAAGAAAAACTCGTTCCAGGAGCCGAGAAAAGCAAATAACGCGGTCGCTCCCAGTCCGGGCAATGCCAGCGGCAACAGCACTTTTTTGAGCGCTTCCATGCGCGAACAGCCATCGATAAGGGCGGCATCTTCGATCTCTTGCGGAATGGTCTTGAAAAAGCCATACAACAGCCATATCACAAAGGGCAACAGCACCGCTGTATGGGTCAGGATCAAACCAAAATGGGTATCGTAGAGTTTGGCCGAGCGGATGATCTGAAAAAGCGGAATGATCACCGATGCACCGGGCAGCATTTGGGAGAGCAAAAGCGTCAACAGGAAAATATCCTTACCTTTGAACTGAAATCTGGAAAACGCAAACGCCGCCAGACTGCCAATGAGGATAGCCAAAAAGGTAGCAGAGAGCGCCACAATGAGACTGTTGAGAGTATAGGTGGAAAAGGGCAGGAAATTAAACATGTCGAAATAGGGCTTGAGACTCATGCCGTCGGCGAACCATTGTGGCGGAGATTTAGTGACTTCCGGCAAGGGTTTAAATGACGTCGCCAACATCCATAAAAACGGTAACATCATCACCAGCGACAATAGTCCCAGGATCGTTATGCAGGTTCCTTTTTTCATAAGCTTTCCCGTTTGGTAATCATTTTCAGATAGACAAAAGACATCGAGGCCAGAGCCATAAAAATAAGAATCGAGAGCGCAGATCCCTTGCCGATATTAAACTGAACAAAGGAAAACTCACGCACCAGTACCGGCAAGACCATAGAGGCGTTGATCGGCCCGCCTCTGGTCATGACAAAGACCATATTAAAATCATTGAAACTCCATATCAAACCGAGGAGAAGCAGGACCATGGTCACCGGCTTGAGCATGGGCAGGGTAATATTAAAAAATTTGCCATACGAGTGAGCGCCATCGACTTCGGCAGCCTCATAGAGATCCAGGGGAATGGCTTGCAACCCGGCTAGAAACATGACCATGGCAAACGGATAAAACTGCCATACCCTGGCAACGATGACGCAAACGAGTGCGGTGTCGGAATTACCGAGCCAGGTGATGTTTTCGTTGATAAGACCGAACGATTTCAGCCAGTAATTGACCAAACCAAAGCTGTCGTTGAGGAGCCATTTCCAGGCAAATCCGGCGACGACCGGTGAAACCACCCAGGGTACCGTATAGATAAATTTGAAGACATTATTGATACGTCCCAGTTTATGGTTGAGCATCAAGGCGATGAGCAAGCCCAGTATCATCGACAGCAGGGTACCGAGGACCGAGTAGACAACGGAGTTGCGCAAAGCAAGCCAAAAAACCTTATCCTCTATAACCAGACCAAAGTTCTTCAAGCCGCTCCAGCCACCAGCCCCTTTGATCAGGCTTATTTCCCGAAAGCTGTTGATTAAATTTTGCAGCAACGGAAATGCCAGAACGAACAGAGTAAACAATATTGCCGGCAAAAGCAGAAAGTAGGGCGTCATTTTTTTCATTTTTTACCTTCCAGAATAAGCTGAGCTTCTTTTGCCGCTTTGTTCAGTGCTTGTTCAGGAGTAAGCTCTCCGATAATAGCTTGCTGTCCAAAAGGTACAATAAAATTGCGGACAATGTAAATCATTTGCGGATGAGAGGGCCAGGCCCTGGCATGTTTGAGCTCCTGCCGGTAGACCGGCAAATCGGCTATGGTCTGAGCAAAGTCGCTGCTGAGTGCTTTATGTGTAACAGCAATTGCACCCATATCCTGTTCGACCCAGGCCATATCCGCTTCTTCGTTGCGAATGAATTTGAGAAATGCCCAGGCGGCATCGGGATGTTTGGTATTGGCGTTTATAGCATTCATCACCATATCCTGCAGTGTCGGTGCCGTGTCGAATTGATCGATACGGTGGTCGGGAACCGGAACCGGAACGGTATAAAAACGCTTGTCGGGATTTTTATCCCTGATCACATTATTATACCATGGTCCTTCTATAGCCATAGCCACCTTGTCATTGACAAACATATCGCTGCATTCAGATAAGGTATAGGCGAGAAAACCGGGCGTAATAGAACGGTCGATCTGATACATATCGGCAAAAAGTTGCAGAGCGGTGATGCATTCCGGACCGTTGAATTCGACTCGGGTCAGATCTTCGGAGAGAATGTCGCCGCCGGCTTTGAAGAAGAACGGCGCCAGCCGGTAGGCAAAGCCGCCCCGGTCTCCACCCAATAGAGTCAGGCCGTATTGATCATACGATCCATCTCCGTCCAGATCCCTGGTAAAATGTTTGGCAACCCGGCGAAACTCGGACCAAGTCTTCGGCGGTTTGATATTATCGGCATCGAACATGTCTTTGTTACAGACGAGAACAAAGGCAATTGCTGAATGCGGCAAGCCGTAATAGTGACCACTATATTCGACCGACTCGAAAAGATGCGGTACATACCACTCTTGTACCTCATTAAAATCTTCAAACTGATCAATGGGATAAAAAAAGCCGTTTTCACCAAATTCTGCGGCATAATTGGCGTGCACACGCATCAGGTCCGGTCCGGTGCCGGCGCTGAAATTGGTGTACAACAACTCTCGAATCATATTCCAGCTTTTGAGGCTGACCGTGACCTTGATATCCGGATATTGTGCTTCAAATTGTTCTGCCCGCATTCGAATCCAATCGTTCAACACGTGCGAACCACCAAATGCCCAAAATTTCAGATGTACGGATTTGCCTCCGTCTCCACAAGCAAAAAAAAGAACCGTCGCCAGCAGTAAGATGACTCTTTTCATCGTTATCCTCCCGCTATTATTATTAAATTAAAATATGAACTAAACTGCATACCTCTCATCGATCGGTTAGTTGTCGCAGC
>CAZSOP010000316.1:0-5320 GCA_964608385.1 uncultured Cytophagia bacterium | reverse complement strand
AAGAATGCGCATCCGAATCATCCCGAAAGACCCAAAACCCCAGGTCTTGAACAGTCGTTCCGCGGTTACAAATTTCAACCCATTCGGTATCGACACCTGTACTATGATACATAATTTCAGAGACGACAATATCACTTTGTCCGCTGGTATCATTCTCCACCTTGAAAAGTGCCGGAATATCAGGAGCTGTGTTGGGATAAAGCGTACGCTGGCCGGCATCATCGACAGCAGAAACATAATACTCGACAACGGTAGTATTAGCCAGCGGAGGAAAAATCGCTCCATAGATACTGTCGAGTGGAGCAACATCGCCATGCATGCCATCATCATACATTACCAGTTGGTTCGGTCCCAAACCGGCGTTGTAATGCAGTGTACACCGGGAGACAGCATGGTCATCTTCAACTTTGGCAATGACCTGTATAGTCGAGCTACTTGTCGGACTTTTAGGTTCGCGTTTCAGAAACTGAATGACCGGCGGCAAATCGAGTATTGCCGGTGAATTGGCCTGACCCGGAGACCCGCCGATCCTGCCGGCACTCCAGTTGTCGGCCTGACTATTGTTCAGATAGGGGTCCTTCAGGGCCAGCGAAGGTCCGGCCCCATCCGGCTCTGTTGGCCAGGGGGAATCATCATCATAGTCAACGCTGTCAATACAATTGCCATTTCCATCCTCGAATCTCAACAATTCACCCCCGTTAGACAGGTTGCCGTCGCTCCATTGAAAAACCTGATAGCCCTGGCCGCTGTAATAGGAACTGTCCTTGGCGACTACAATGTATTCATCCGCGTCGATCACAGTACCCGCAGGAAATACAAAATAAATGCCGCTGGTAAAAGCAGTTCCTTTCAGGTCAACCGGCTCTGTTCCACCGTTATAAATCTCTATAAATTCATAAGAGTTATTATTTTCTCCCACACGCGCCGGGTGGTAGTGTATCTCATTAATAACCAGTTGCAGTTCAGTGGCATAGGACTCAAAAACGGCGGTAATCCGTGTATCTTCCCGGACGCTAAGGGCAATGGAATCGCTCTGCATCGTCTCTGCGCCCTGCCAATGACTAAAGCGGTAGCCATAATTGGGCACAGCTTTAAGCTGGATGGGAACATTCTTATAATAGACACCACGAAAACTATCTGCCGGCACCGGTAATCCGTGACTAAATATTTGACCGGCAGACCGATGCGAATAGAGCACCTCCAGCTCGCAAGTTCCTTTAAGATCAAACAGATTCGCGATATCACGGCGTGCAAAAGCAGGCCGTTGACGCGCAAATTCGCGCATATCTTCTACTTTTTCTTCCCAACGCTGGACGGAGCCGATTGCCTTCCATTTCTGAAGATGCACGGGAATCTCCGCCTCTATACTGCTTTTTAAACTATCGATGTGTCGCAGCGTCAATTCCGGGGTCAGACTGATATTGATATGGCTGGCATAGCGGCCGATAAAATCATTTCTAAATATTTCATTATCAAATAACCATTTAAAAACCGGATCACTGTAAAACATATCTTCAAGCGTATTGCGATCCCATAGCTTGTAACCGCGATCGAGATCGTAAAAAATCCACTGAAAACGCCCTTGTGGCGTTTTGGGCCGCCAAAGCTTGCGGTTATGGCGCCAGGCTACATTGGCGCTGTACATTTCTGCAATACAATAGTCGATATAATTATTCACATCCAACAATTGGCGCAAGGCATCATAATTTGATGCCACGCTGCCATCGTGTCGCTGGATAAATTGTATCAGTTCATTATATTTTTCCACATCTCCGGCAAGCACTTCGACAAAATTGACGCTTTTAAGCAGGTTGTTGAATACAATATCGAGTTGATCGGCATCGACATCGTGGTGGCTGGCCAGATAATATTCATTATATTTTTCGCGTATATTATGAATCCCCCAAAACTCTCCATTCAGAAACATAATACAGGGGCGATAGGCCTGGGTATCAATACTAAAATTTTTACTTATCAGCGTATGAATCATGGCGTCGCGAAACATGGTTAATTCCCAATCATCGCTCGAACTCCTGAGAATAAAGGATTCATACTCATCGAGTTCAAGGTTCGGAAAAAGCCTGTAGTTCAATTTTCCGGGCCCATACTTTCCACGCATAAAAATCGAAAGGGATTTTTGCGGCAGATACATGGCGGTTCGCCCGAACAAGCGCATCCCCGCATCCACATCAAATTCCAGATTGCCGTTGATATCAAAAAATTGTAAATGCACCAGACGTTCCCAATCCTTGCGCGCTTCCAGGTCCTCGTCGACATAGATGCCTAATTTTTCATCGAACAAAAAACGTGGATCTGTTGAAAGTGACATTACCGGTATGCCATAATCCTGGCCAATGATGTAGGTATGGGTCACCACCGGGCCGGCCAAAAATCCCTCTTTGTAGGCCCGGGCTCTGATGACTTTGCTGTTGTTAACGGTTATGGGGCCGGTATAAATGGAAGAAGACCGGGTCGGAACGGAACCATCATCGCTGTAATACAGGGTTGTAGAATCGGTCAGGGCTTCAATTTCAATGATCTGGCCGGAGGCGTAAAAACCAGCTGCAAGCGAAAACCGTGGAGGTTTTGTCTGTTGCAGCGCTCCGGGAAAAGTATTCTCCTTTCTCGGTGTCGGCTCATCAAAGAAAACCCATTGTTCGCCGGCATTGGGGTAGCGGCCATAAGTGAAATCGGGAATTTGCTGCGGATAGCTCACTGAATCAAGCAATATACCGGTCGGGCTGAAAAGCCCGATTTCTTCACTTTCCCCGAGGCTGAAATTGGTATGGTAACCGGTATAGATATAATCCTCTCCGTCCGCCCAGAACAATAGCGTGCTTTTTGGTTGTATAATAGTATAAGGCGGTATTTTATATTTAAAGGAATCGGACAAATTATCGGTGAGAAAATAGTTGCCGATATTTATAGCAACATTACCATCATTATACAACTCGATCCAGTCGGAATACTCGAAAAAGTCGACAGATCGAATGGTGGATGCATTCAGAGCTTGAAATTCATTAATGCAAAGCTTTGGCGTCTGTGAACTCGCCCCCGTGATAAACACTATCAGAAAGAGAATAATCAGATTCTTTTGCATTACCGTGCCTTTGTCTGTTTTGATTACCGCTGTTTAGGCGAAAAAGCTCCATACGTTTAATGTAAGATAGACATTTTTATCGATTTGGTAAAGGTCCCGGCCCTGAATCTGGCAATATAAATACCGCCCGATACCGATTCACCCCGGTCATTCCGGCCGTCCCAATTGACGCGATGAAGACCGGGGGGTTGCATCTGATTTACCAGCGTCTTTACGCATTGTCCGCTAATGTTGTATATAGCAATTCTAACCGATACAGCACGGGGTAACTGGTACTGTATTGATGTCCCGGGATTAAAGGGATTGGGAAAATTGGGAAAAAGATCAAATGATTGGGGCGTGGATAACTCACTCCCATCTATCGAGGCTGGAAAGGTAACTTGTACATTCAGAGTATCGGAGGATGAGAGATATTCACCCGCATGCAATCGTGCCTGCACAATAACCGGATAGACTCCTGGTTCCGCAAAAGCATGAGATGCCGTACTGTCTACAGACCAGGGAGAAACCGCACCGTCTCCCCAGATAAATCTCCATGACAGGGGTTGATCGATCCTCTGAACCGCGGGTGCTGCCCAGGTGGCCGTTTGATCCGTTACCAAGTTTTCTTCACCCAAAGGGGAAGATATGGCTTGAATCAAAACAGATAGGGGTGGTGTGCGGATGACCCGAACGGTATCATTCCTCAGACGCGCAAGAGCAGCAATTTGATATTCGCCGATACGCTCCCAGGCATGGGTAAATTCTCCGTTTGTCGACCAGGAACTGACAGACCCATCTCCCCATAAAAACCGGTACTCGTAGTTTTGATCAGTCGGCTCTGTTATCGTTTGCACCGAAAATGTACCCGGGAATCCCCTGAAAAATGCTTTCTGCTCCGCCGCAAGTATAACGGATTGCACCGCTATTGCGATCGAATCGGAAAATGCGATTCGGGTTGTATCCCGGGTATCCCGGGCCATGCAAAATAGATTGTAGACTCCAGTGTTCTCCCAACGATGCATGGCCTGAAGGGTTTCCATCCAATCCATTTCCGTGGAATCGCCCCAGCAAAACTTGTATTCCAGCTTGTGTAGCGGCGCCTCATGAGAAGGTTGAATGCGGTAGAGATAATCATGCCGCACCATCGCGCTCAAGCTACCCAGTGGGGCCGGAAGTTTTGTTACCTCAATGTGTAACGAGTCAGCACTATTTACTATCCTTGTTGTTTCGGAAACTCGCCTCGCCCTGGCAAGCACCCGATAGTCTCCGGCTTTAGACCAACTGTTCGATGCCTTTCGTTCGGTTTTCCATGTTGATAATCGTCCATCTCCCCAGTCGAATTGGAACTCTAAATTTTCAGCTTCTTGTGGTGTCAGGGAAAGGTTGAATGCATAAGGCATGTTTTGCAGCAATACAGTTGCGCCTTCGGGAGCATCAAGTTTGGCCGCTGTGATAATCAGAGTCGGGGAGGCGACTTTTTTTGTCGTATCACCGCTGCTGCGGGCGAATGCGCGAACATTGTGCTGCCCGGCTTGCTGAAAAACATACAATGCCGTGGTATCAGGACTCCAGGGGCTAAAACTGCCATCTCCCCATTCAAAACGGTACTCGATTGTCTCATTATAACTCGAATGCGTGGCATTTACTTTGTAAAGATACGCGAGCCCGGAAAGCGGGCGTGAAGGCCCTTCCGGTTTCGATAGAGGCGCCACCACCTCTGCAGGCCTCACCGCAAGGGTCAGATAGCCGCACTCGGTAATATGTACCGGTACAAAATTTTCAACTCGATCCTGTATGGCCAGGCCCTGCCAGTACCCATTGACCGGTGAATAGAGAAGGGCGAACAGATTCCTCGATGGATCTTCTGCGATGGCATCAAAATCCTCCCATCTGAACGGAATGTGTACTATAGCCGGCACATCAAAAAAGAGGCCTCCGGGGCTGATATAAAAGGTCTCCCCGAGTTGCACGACCGAATCCGGCAAAGCCGGAATTTTGTCGGTAATATTGATGTCAATAAAAATGCTGTCCTGCATGGCTTTGGGCGGCACCACCATTTTGATCTTGGTGTTCCAATCCTTTAATTCGGCACCACTTTTACCGACCCGCCTGCCGATTCTCGGATAAATCCGGTATTTCCCAGTCTGAAACGTAAATAATGTATCGACATGATTCTGATGTTGGGACAGATCACAGGCTTCGATCCGTACGGTGATATTTTCTTGCTGGGCGAAATCA
>CAZSOP010000315.1:0-5331 GCA_964608385.1 uncultured Cytophagia bacterium | reverse complement strand
TGGGGTATATGAATAAAAAAAGCCTTGAAACAACGCTGCAAAGCGGAAAGGTCACGTTCTGGAGTCGTTCAAGAAAAAAATATTGGACCAAAGGAGAAACCTCAGGTAATTTTTTGCTTTTAAAAGAGCTCTTTATCGACTGTGACAAGGATACAATATTGGTCAAAGCCGAAGCCAAAGGACCAACCTGTCATACCGGGAAACGTAGTTGCTTTTCCTGGAAGGTGACATCATAAGCATGTTCAGATGACCGATATCAGTCTCTTATAAAAAATTACTTGCTATTCTTTTTGCATTTATCTAAGTTGAAACTCTATTGAGAGATATCTCTATCGTAATTGCAACATCACCAAATGCATCGAATTGGAAACAGTACCATGCCGGGTCTTTTTTAGGTCTTTTTGATTATCGGACAAAGTCATTATGGGTTGAATAAAACAGAGGTTTTGCTATGCTGGCATTCCTTTTACAGGTTCCCGAGTCATCCGCTGCCGCCGATACAACGGCCAGGCATCTACCAGCTGAGTTGTGGTGGCCGCAAATACATGAAACGGTTTCACTGATTGCGTTCGTTTTAGGCTTCCTCCTCATGCTAATCGCAAATTTTGCCGGTGCGAGAACCAACCGCGGCAAACTGATCTTTGCTTTTTTGTTCACCTCAGTGCTGGGGATTTTAGCGATGCAAATTATCCTCAAAGTTGCAAAAGATCTGGGCGTTCTGCAATATTCCTGGGGAACGATCGCTGTTATTGTTGCTCTGATTCTTTACATAACCGCGGTTGCTATACATCTTTATGAAATCGTCATTGTATCTTCGCGTGAAGCTATTCCACCGGAATAATCGTTAACGGTATTTTAGGACTTGATTTTATCTTACGGTGTTATTATATTTAACGTTTGAATTCATGATTTTTAATTTTAAACGACGGATGAGCGATGTTAAAACCAAGGAAACGACTGAGCAAAAAGGAACTAAAAGAGGATAAACTCGTCACATTTTATGTCAATGCCAACAACTGGATTAAAGCGCATTCCAGCTATATTTATGGAGCCTTGATTGCGTTGGTATTGCTGGTCGTCGGGATAACCTATTTCACAAGAGCGTCGGCACAGAAAAATGAGCTTGCCAGCGCTGAGCTGATACAGGCTACTCAGCTTTATGAAGCGGGTAATTTCGAAGAGGCCATACCTCTATTCAGTTCTATTGTGGAAAATTATCGAGGCACCCAAAGCGCCGGTATCGGCAAGCTCTATTTGGCAAAATGTTTTTACAATACACTCGATTATAGCAACGCTGAAACCTATTTTCGCGAATTTTTATCAGATTATAAGGGTAACGAGCATTTCGGCGCCACGGCGATGGGCGGAATAGCGGCTTGTTACGAACAGCAGGGCAGGTATCTGGATGCGGTTGAACAGTACAGCAAAGCTGCCGACAAGTATCCGCAATCGATTCATGCTCCCGGTTTTTTACTCAAGGCGGCTATGAATGCCCGTAATGCCGGTGAAGTTGAGCGCGCAAAATCTCTGCTTGAACAACTGATAAAAAATTATCCCGATGCAACCGAGGTCACCGATGCTGAAATGCTGATGGCGATGATTGAACAGCAATAGATATTCATATAGAAATATCTTGCTTTTTTAATAACAGTATATTATATTTAAGATCAAGTGGGCTCATAAGGCCCACTTTTTTGTTGCTTAAACAGGATTTTTTATGTTTCAGGAAGAATTGACGCGAATTTTAAAAGAATCCGCGATCGCTCATAATGCTGATTTGGTCGATTATGAACTCAAAGGCAAGGGAGATCAAACCGTATTACGCGTTTTTATCGACAAATCAGGAGGGGTGGATTTAGATACCTGTACGAAAATCAGTCGTTCGATTGCAGACCTTCTGGATCGAAACGATTTATTTACCGACAATTATCGTCTGGAAGTCTCCTCCCCGGGTCTCGACCGGCCGCTGAAGGAAAAAAGCGATTATGCACGACAATTGGAGAGGTTGCTCAAAGTGACCTATTCACAGGAAGACAAGGATATTACCATAACCGGGCGCTTGCAAAATGTTACCGAAGATTGCATTTATCTTTTGGTCGAGGAACAGCCGATCCGGTTACCATTTCAACGAATCAAAAAAGCAAAAGTTGAGATTGAATTTTAACACAGGTTGTGATCATGAAACTCGAAATTTCGGATGCCTTTAGTGAACTGGTAAGGGAAAAAAATATAGAACGTGAGACCATGGCTGAGATCGTGCAGGATATTTTCCTTTCCATGATCAAGAAAAAATATGGCAATGCTGACAATTTTGAAGTGTTTGTAAATATGGATAAAGGCGAAATAGAGATATACCAATACAAAACCATTGTCGAAGACGTGGAGGACCCTGTCAGGCAAATTACGCTGCCGGAAGCACAGGAATCCGCGCCCGATCTTGAAATGGGTGAGGATTTTATGCAAATCGTCGATCCCACAACATTTGGCAGGCGCTTGATCATTGCTGCAAAACAAAATCTGAATCAACGCATTAAGGAAATAGAAAAAGAACTCGTTTACGACGAATATAAAAACCGGGTCGGTGAAATCATCAGCGGCGATATTCGTCAAATTAATCGCGATATGATCTATATCAATATCGATAAAGTGGAAGCTCTACTGCCGAAATCAGAACAGATTCCTTCTGAGCGTTATCGCCGGGGCGACCATCTCCGCGCCGTCATCAAGTCTGTCGGATTATCCCCCCGGGGGCCGGAAATTCTGATTTCGCGCAGTTCGGAACAATTTCTCGTTCGTTTGTTTGAACTTGAGGTTCCGGAAATTTATGAAGGTATCATCGAAATTAAAGCGATTGCAAGAGAACCGGGAGAACGCACCAAAATTGCCGTTTTGTCTAACGATAAGCGAATTGATGCTGTTGGTGCCTGCGTGGGAATGAAAGGTATGCGTATCCAGGCTATTGTCAAGGAACTTAGCAATGAAAAAATCGATATCATCAACTGGAGCAGCGAGCCGGAAATTTTTATCACCCGCGCTCTGAGCCCGGCAAAACCCATGCGCATCGCTATTGATGAAGAGGAGCACAAAGTAATCGCTGTCCTGGATGAGGATCAAATTTCACTGGCGATCGGTAAAGGCGGACAGAATCGCCGTTTGGCATCGAGATTAACCGGTTATGAGATTTTAACCGTCAGAGATGAAGAATATCGTCAAATGATGGAGGAGGGATCGGAAGAAGATATTTCCATACAGGACGTTGAAGAACTCAGCGATAAAATCAAAACCACTCTTGAAGACGGTGGTTTCGATACAGTAAAAGATGTGCTGGATGCCGGTCAGAAGCAATTAATGCAGCTTCCCGGTATTGGCGTAAAAACCGCTGAAAAAATTATCGCTGCGCTTGAAGAATATTATGAAGAATAATTAGGAGTTTTTTATATTGGCTGTTAAAAAAAGAGTGTTCCAAGTTGCTCGGGAATTTAATATTTCAAATGAAGAGCTTATTGAATATCTCTTGAAATTGAACTTTGATATTCGAAATCACATGAGTCTCCTAAATGATGAGGCTTATGAGCAGGTTATTACCGAATTTGGTGAAAAACCTGAAAAGCCCAATGAGGAATATGAGTTTCGTAAACGCCTGCGCGACAGACGCGCCCTTGAAGAGGGCCGTAAGGAGGAGGCCCGCAAGGAACTCGAACGTCGTTTACAAGCATCAACCGAGCTGGCCAAAGAAATGCCAAAGTGGAAAAAGCAGCGCGAGATTGAAGCTGAAGAAAAGAAAAAGATCAAGGAAAAGGCAGCTGAGAAACCCGAACAGCCAAAAGCACCTGAAAAAGCTCCTGTAGAAAAGCCCAAACGACCGAAGAAAAAATTAAAAGTCATCGAAATTCCACCAGAAGAAGGCGCTGTAAAAGCAAAAGCTGAAAAACCTGAACCTGAAAAGGCAAGCAAAGAAAAAAGCCCGACTGAAACAACAGAAAAACCAACCAAGAAAAAACGAAGAAAACGCCGCCGCAAAACGGAAGTTCCGGAAGAAGCTGAAGCCACTGAAAAGCTGGCAGCCGAGCAAAAACAGAAGAAACGCAAAAAAGGCAAGAAAAAACGCAAACCCTCGTTTGATGAAAAAGAGATCGAGGATAACATTCGCCAAACCCTTGCCACCATGGAAGATACCGGTAAGGGCAAGCGCCGCAAGAAAAGAAGCGTAACAGAAGAGGAAACAGAAGAAGATATCCCGGTCATCAGAGTCAGTGAATTTATGTCGCTGTCGGAAATAGCCAAGGTGATGAATATAGATGGTACCGAACTGATTCGAAAATGTATGGATCTAGGTATGATGGTTACGATCAATCAAAGGCTCGATATGGATACCATCGAGCTGCTCGCTTCTGAATATGGTTTTCAAGTTGAAGCACTGGAAGAATTTGGCGAGGAACTCGTCGATGTCGAGGAGGAAGATGCTGAAGAGGATCTTGAACCACGGTCTCCCGTTGTTACGATCATGGGCCACGTCGATCATGGTAAAACTTCGCTCCTTGATCATATTCGGAAGAGTAATATCATTGCCGGTGAATCCGGAGGAATTACTCAGCATATTGGTGCTTATGAAGTGGATATCGATAAAGAGAAAAGCATTACCTTTTTGGATACACCCGGCCACGAAGCCTTTACCGCTATGCGGGCCCGGGGAGCGCAGGCAACCGACATTGTGGTGCTGGTGGTGGCAGCCGATGATAACGTTATGCCCCAGACCATCGAAGCGATCAGCCACGCCAAAGCTGCGTCGGTGCCGATGGTCATCGCCATCAATAAAGTTGACAAGCCAAATGCAAATCCCGATCTTATTCGCAAACGGCTTGCTGAAAAAGATGTGCTCGTGGAGCAATGGGGTGGAAAATACCAAAGTGTTGAAATTTCGGCCAAAACAGGTCAAAACGTCGATTCACTCCTCGAAGCCATTCTCCTCGAAGCTGAGATGCTCAATCTGAAAGCAAATCCGGGTCGTCTGGCCAAAGGTGTTATTATCGAATCCAAACTCGATAAAGGCAAGGGGCCGGTGGCCACGGTATTGGTACAAAAAGGTACGCTATCCGTTGGCGATCCGTTTGTTTCAGGCGCGTGTTATGGTAAAGTGCGTTCCATGTTCGATGAACGCGGACACAGGGTAAAATCCGCAGGACCGGCGGTGCCGGTTCAGGTACTTGGATTCGATGGCCTGGCTCAGGCGGGTGACTCGTTTACGGTGCTTGAATCCGAACGAGATACCAAAGAAGTCAGCCAAAAACGGCAACAGTTACAGCGCGAATACGAACACTGGAGAAGCCGTCC
>CAZSOP010000314.1:0-5331 GCA_964608385.1 uncultured Cytophagia bacterium | reverse complement strand
GCACAAAAGATCTGCAGAGACTCGATTTCGGCGTCAAGCGATTGATGGAACCCCATATCTATCATGTTTCCCTGACACAAAAATTATGGGACGAAAAACAAAAAGCGATCAAAGAATTGACCCGATGAACGCTCCTCTACCCGATTCGGGACTAAAATGGCCTGCTGCGCCCTGCCGTGGTGAAATAGATCGGTTCCGGTCAAACGTTGAAGATATCGAAAAATTAATATACATTACATAATTCGGGAAAAGGAGGTTATATGTATAGAAAGGCTATTATCGCCGTCATGTTTTTCTCCGTAACAGCGCTTCTCCATGGAAGTGAACATGATGTACAGGAGATCGTTCAAACCCTGGATGACCTCTATCGAAGTGAGTCCAGCTATTCGCGTGTCGAAATGGAAATTATCACACCGCACTGGCAGCGCACGCTTGAAATAAAAGTCTGGACAAAAGGGACAAAAAAAACGTTTATCCGCATTTTGTCACCGGCAAAAGAACGCGGCGTCGGAACCCTGCGCATCGGCAATGAAATGTGGAATTATTTGCCTAAAACCAACAAGGTGATTAAAATACCACCGTCTATGATGATGAGTTCATGGATGGGATCGGATTTCAACAACGACGATCTGGTGCATGAATTTACATTGCTGACCGATTATACCTATCAATTTGTTTCACCGGATAGTGCAAAAGCGGGATTTTTATATGTCGAATTTGTACCCAAAAAAGGCAAGCCAATCGTTTGGGGAAAGGTGGTCACCAAAGTCAGGGAGAGCGACTATATTCCGGTGCGGGAGGCCTATTACGATGAAAAGGGAAATTTGATGCGGGTTATGATAATGAAAAATATAAAAGTGTTTGATAATAAAAAGATCCCTTCGGTTATTGAACTCATCCCGCAAAATGAAAAGGGCAATAAAACAATTTTACGGTATGTCGCGGCCCGTTTTAATATAGATATCAACGACTCTGTCTTTAGCCTGCGAAATTTGCGCTCAGCTATTCAATAAGAGGAACGATCGATGATGATGTTCAAAATCGCTTTTCGCAATATTTTTCGTCAGAAGCGGCGCACCATTTTTACCGCGCTTACCATCCTTGGGGGCTTTGTCCTGGCGGCGTTTTCAATAGGATGGGCAGACGGTTCCTATACGTTTATTATTAATATGTTTACCCGAAACCGGTTAGGTCACATTCAGATTCATTATAAGGATTATCTGAATCAACCTTCAATATATAAAACCATCAGCAACTATGAAGAGGTGGCTGAAAAACTGAACGATCTTGATCACATCGAATCGTGGACACCGAGATTATTTGCCCCAGGCTTGTTATCCTTTCGTGATCAAAGCACAGGGGCTCAATTGACCGGTATTCAGCCCGACAAGGAGAACCAGGCAACGCGGTTCCGGCAAAAAATCATCAAAGGGGAACTGTTCGAAAAAGCGGATCATAAAACCGTTCTCGGCAAAGGCCTGGCCAGGGTTTTGCAGGCAAGTGTGGGAGATAGCGTCGTCTTTATCTCGCAGGCAGCGGATGGTTCGATTGCCAATGACATCTATGAGGTTTGCGGTATACTCGAAAGCGGTGACAGCATGAGTGACCGGATGGCTTTTTATTTGCATTTACAAGATGCAAAAGACCTCATGGTGTTGTATGGTCAGATACATGAAATTGCAGTTATTGTGGATGAGCTCGGCCGGGTTGACTCGATGACCGACCGTCTCCGCGACGCGTTCGATAATGAAGACTTGACCGTGGAACCCTGGCAGGAATTTGCCAAAAGCTTTTATCATGCCATGAAAGCGGATATGGAGGGCATGTGGATCATGCTGATCGTGATCATGCTCATCGTTGCCGTAGGGGTGTTGAATACGGTTTTGATGTCGGTTTTGGAACGGACACGGGAGTATGGTCTCCTGAAGGCCATGGGAACCAAACCCAGACAAATTTTTAAATTGGTCATCTATGAAGTCAATATTTTAACCTTTTTTAGCTGTCTGTTCGGTATCGCTTTGAGCATCATTCTCAACTATTGGCTTTCAAGGGATGGAATTACCCTGCCCAATGCTTTTACCTATGGCGGAATGGAATTTAAACAAATGTATACCACGGTTAACCTGCGCAGTATTCTGTTGCCCCTGATTACCGTATTTTTTACCGCTGTAATCGTTGGTATTTTCCCGGCCATACGGGCCGCCAAAAATGATCCGGCACAATCGATGCGAACGCATTAATGGAGTCATTTTATGTCTATGTTCATCAGAGTTGCCTGGCGAAATCTTTTTCGCAATAAAAAACGCACCATTATTGCCGGCTCTGCCATCGGTATCGGCCTTGCCGCATTGATTTTTGTTGATGCCACCATTATAGGCATGAGAAAAAATATGATTCACTCCGCCACCGCTTCCTTTATGGGAGAGGGGCAGATTTATCGTCAGGGATTCAAAGAGACCCGGGAAAGCGATTTAACCCTGAATAACAGCGATGATGTGATCAATCGACTCGAAGACGAAGAGAAAGTGGCGGCTTTTGCAGAGCGTACCATCTCTTTTGCCATGATTTCATCTCCTGCAAATGTCTCATCCGTTTCCTTGGTGGGAATCAATCCTAAACGGGAGCCTTCTCTTTCCCAGGTCGATGACGCTCTGATCAAAGGCGCGTTTTTTACGGAAAACAATCCGAGAAACTGTTTGATCGGAAGCAAACTCGCTGATATTCTAAAAGTTGAGCTCGGTGATCGAATCGTGCTGACGGTAGCGCAGGTGCATACCGACGATCTCTCGCAGGAGATGTTTCGCATCAGCGGCATTTTTCATTTCAATATCGACGAGATGGATCGCGGCATGGCGTTTATACGACTCGAAAAAGCACAGGAGATGCTCAATCTGCAGGATCAGGTACACGTTATTGCCCTGAAATTTACTGATATGGAGTTAGGACAAAAAGAAAATTGGGATTTTTGGCAACAATACAGTCAAAATCAGAACCTCGCTCGGGGTTGGACCGAATTGATGCCGGAATTACACGCCGCCCTGCAGTTGACCGATTTCAGTACCCTTATCACGGCGGCTATTCTTTTTGGCGTCGTTGCTCTGGGCATCATCAATACGCTTTTTATGTCGATTCACGAACGCATGTTCGAATTCGGCGTTTTGCGCGCCGTCGGTACGCGGCCCTTCGGTGTTGCCGCATTGATCATTTTCGAAGCCGGCGCTCTGGCTGTACTGAGTATCCTTTTCGGCGAGCTCTTGGGATTCGGGCTAACCTATGCTATATCGGTGGTGGGGATCGATTATACAGGCATCGAGTTTGCTGGTGTGACGTTTCGCGAGTTGCTTTATCCGGTTTTGCAGGTTGACCAGTTTATCATCTATCCGTTCTGGGTTTTCGTTTTCACTGTTGTTATCGGCGTTTATCCAGCTATTTATGCGGCAAGACTGTCACCGGCGGATGCCCTGCGAAAAACATTCTAGTATGGAGATTTGAATGAGCGACAGGATGATTGTGATTAAAACAGAAAACGTCAAAAAGATATATTCCGATAATGGTCTGCCGGTGAACGCCGTAAACGGCATTGACCTGACCATAGAAGAAAAAGAGTTTACCGCCATCGTCGGTCCCTCGGGGTCTGGCAAAACGACCTTTCTGAATGTTATCTCCGGTCTCGACAAGGCCACCGAGGGCAAGGTTTGGCTCAACGGTAAATTAATATCCAAAATGAGCGGCAAGGAACTCTCTGACTTTCGACGCGATAATATCGGGTTTATTTTTCAGGCTTATAACCTTATCCCGGTTCTCACGGTTGAGGAGAATATCGAATACATCATGCTGCTGCAGAACGTTCCCAAAGAAGAGAGACATCAGCGGGTAATGGATGTTCTTGAAGATGTCGGACTGGAGGGCTTTGAACACCGAAAACCTCCCAAGTTGTCCGGTGGACAACAGCAACGCGTGGCTATTGCCAGGGCTATGGTTTCAAGGCCCGTCCTCATCCTGGCGGATGAACCAACCGCGAATCTCGATTCCGAAACCGGCGCTGAATTGCTGGATATGATGAGAGAGCTGAATCAAAAACACGGCATGACCTTTTTGTTTTCCACACATGACCAAATGATCATGGACAGGGCCACACGGCTGGTAATTCTCAAGGATGGTCAGATCGATGAGGATAGAGTTAAATCATGACTCTAAAAAAGATGAAATTGGCATTGATTTTCTTTGTCTGTTGTTTTATGACCACTTTATCCCGGTCGCAGATTTCCCTGAACGGCTATTATAAGAATTTTTTTACAGTTATCAAGCCGGTGCAGAGCCTTTTATTTCCGATTCCCGGAGATGATTGTCTCGGTATGGTCAACAAACGGCTGCGATTGGAGAGCCATGTCTCTGTTTCCGGGAAAATGTCCCTGCAGTTGGCCTATGATTTTTCCCTGGGTGTCCAGGACCGCCGTTTGAGCTTTGATATCATGGATTTTTTACCGGAAGATCAATACCGTTTTGCCGATATTAATGCCCGCATCTATCCGCAAGAGAGCAAAACATCCAGCTTTCGCATGCGGCAGAATCTTGACCGTTTTTATCTGCACTATCGCGCCAGGGGTGCCGATGTTTATGTCGGCCGCCAGGTTATTTCCTGGGGCAGTGCACGAGTCATTAATCCCACCGATATTTTGCTGCCCTTTATGTTCAACGAGCTTGACAAGGAAGAACGCACAGGCGTGGATGCGCTTCGCATCCGAATTCCTCTGGGCATGATGTCCGAATTGGATATAGGATATTTAGCCGGCAAGGATTTTCGGTCGGATCAAAGTGCAGCCTACCTGCGCGGCAAATTTTATAGATTTCAGAGTGATATCTCCTTGCTGGCGCTGATGTATTATGATCATTTTCTCGCCGGATTAAATATCGCCCGTGCCATCGGCGGTGCCGGTGTCTGGCTCGAGGCTGCCTATACAATTAACAATCTTCCGGATAATGAATACTCTGCCGGGAATCAGTATATGCGTCTCTCGGCCGGAACCGATTACAGCCTTAGTGAGAAATTATACGGGTTTATTGAATATCATTACAATGGCGCCGGAAGCCATCAGAGTCATGATTATATGAAAAATCTCCTTTCCCCGGCTTATTTGCAGGGGGGTGTTTATCTTTTTGGTAAACATTATCTTATGCCCGGCTTTCAATATCAGCTGAAACCTCTGATCCTATTGAGCGGACAGGTTTTATTCAATCTGTCCGACAATTCTGCTTACTTTGCTCCGACAGTGGAGTACAATATTGCCCCCAATATCTATATCGGCGGTGGTGCTTATATCGGTGTGGGCG
>CAZSOP010000313.1:0-5349 GCA_964608385.1 uncultured Cytophagia bacterium | reverse complement strand
CTCGGTGAAGGCGTTATACAAATTAATGGTCTGCTGCGCGAAGCGATACCGACAACCGTGGAAAAGGTTAAACGCGATAAAACCTTTGCCGAAAAATTCGATCTGCTGCAAAATTATCCCAATCCATTCAATGCATCCACCACGATTCGTTATCACCTCAAGAATGCGGCAGAGGTCAAACTGGAAATTTATGATATGATCGGACGCAAAATAACCACTCTGGTCAATGACGCTCAGTCGGCAGGTGAATACAGCATCAATTATCAGGCCGATTATCTGCCCAGCGGGGTTTATTACTACAAACTCGATGCAGGAAACTATGTTAAAACAAAAAAAATGATCCTGCTAAAATAAAATAGTCCTGGACACAGATTAAAACCGGACAGCCGCTTTTTGCTGTCCGGTTTTGTCTTTTGTGCTCTGTTTTCAGCGGTCAAAAAACAACACCCCTTTCCCAAAAATAATGTCACGGCCCGAACGGGATTTTCGATTTCCCTTAATTCTGGAGTCTCTGCGATCATGGCTTTACAGGGTATTTTTCTCATTATCACAACCGGCATTTTATGGGCAGCCATGGGAGTCGCCTTTAGCACTATCGCTAAAAAATCTATGGATTTCACCGCTGTTATGGGTCTCTCCACTCTACTTGCTCTTCTCATGGCGTGGAGTCTGGTACCGGATTATCAGCTTTTATCTGCACAACCGTATGACCGCTTATACGCGGTAGCCGGCGTTCTCATAGTATCAGGATTTTTATCCTCTCTCGGACTCATAGCCATGCAAAAGGGTATGCAGACCGGTCACAATGGTATCGTCTGGACGATAGGTCAATCGGCCCTGGTCGCCCCTTACCTGGCAGGCGTTTTAATCTTTCAGGAACCCGTAACCGGTTTGAGAATCACGGGAATGAGTCTGGTGCTCTTCAGTCTGGTGATACTGGGGATCACGCAATCCAGTGACCGGCCATCCGATCAATTGAAAAATCGACGCCAAGGTTATCGTTTCGGTTTGCTGGCATTTGCCGTTCTGGCGATTCATCAAATTATGGCCACCCTTCCAAGTCATTGGCAAAACTGGGCGGATGATGCCCATCTTCGGGTTCCGCTTTTAACCACCGGCGTCTTTTTAGCTTATCCGGGATTCTGCATTATAAAAAATCGCTACCCCCGAAGAAATGAGCTGCTCATGTCGCTGGGAACTGCACTGATTGGATTTCCTGCAAGTATAGCGCTTTTTAAAAGCATGGATTATCTCGAGCCCGTACAAATGGTCTCGCTCGTGTTCCCTCTGAGCGTCGGTACGTGCATCTTTTCATTTATACTTTTCAGCCTTTTTATTCTGAAAGAAAAAACATCATACCTGAGCATTGCCGGATTAATATGTGGATTGAGCGGTATGATACTGACAAGCTTGTAAAATATCAACAAAACGAATTTGTTGCTTGCAATACAGATTTAGAAATATTAATTTTCAGTATAATTGTTCAATGCCGTACATTTAAATAATAACCATCTACCAATTCGCTTTAATAAGATCATATGTGTGAAATTGCTGTCCTTATACCGGCTGGACAGCAAAGATATGATCTCAATGTTTTGAAAGGAGCCGTGAATGAAGCTCATAGCATCAATACTCTGTTTGGCCACCCTCTGCTGCGGACTGGTTTCGATCTCTGTTGCCGAAACCATGCAAGGCACGATTACACTGGAGCAATTGCATTTATTGAATATGGATCCTCCGGTCTATTATTCCACCGTTGGATTGTTCACTTATACTTACACGCCTGAAGAAGACGACGCCTATCTGAACATTCGCGCCATTCACAGTTCGAATGCCTCCCTTACACCCTGGATCATTCGCAACCTTTATTTGCCGGACAATAGCCGGCAAAGCGGGGAACAGAGCATCTCGGTTCGATTCGATCTGACACCCTTTGGCTTTGAACCCGGCGATCAGGTCGGGGGATTGTTTCTCTATATCAGCAAAACCGACACCGTTTTACCGTCGCAACCCGAAAGCGGTGAATTCCATCGCCTTCTCGCCGTTGATACGCTGGGCGTCGATGCCTATGACAGTTCCATGACGGTAAACGAAGCACCTGCAATGGAAAGTTTTGGTTTTTATACTGAATTTCCACCAGGGGATACGGTTTCCACCCTGAATTACCGCGGTTGCAGCGTTCCCAATATCGATCTGGACGATACAGCCAATCCTGACACCGACACCTATTCCGGAGACAGCAATGCCTGCGGACCGGCATCGGCTGCGAACAGCATGAAATGGCTCGATGATACCTATGAAGAAATCAGCACGGGTCTGACACTGCGCGATATGCTCGAAGAACTTGGCGGTCATATGAACCGCGGCCGCAATCAGGGCGTTTTAATCGAGGATTTTATCCGCGGCAAACTCGATTTTATCGAAGCACACGGTTTGCCCATTAATGTCAAATTCCAGTCCGCTGTCGCCCTCGATAATATCAGCTCTGGCAGCGGTGAAACCGCTGCGCATAACCAGAATCAACCCGCAAGCCCCTATCCGACATGGGATTGGCTGGTAGCCCAAATCCAAGCCGGCGAGGATGTCGAAATCATGTATTTCTGGGAAGACGGCGACGGCTGGCGCGGGCATGCGGTGGTGGTTACCGGCTATGAAGAAACCCTAAACGGCCGCAAAACGCTGAAATTCAAACACGATGTCAGACAACGCCAAGCCGGCGGCACCCGGCAGGAGATGGACGATATCGTCATCGACAGCCACGGACGCATGGTTTTGCGTTCCCGCGGTGCCTTTATTGCCCATGCGGTTTCGGAAAGTATCGGTACCCCCTATCCGGTCGAGCTCTCCGCTTTCGAGGCCAGAGTGGTGGACGCTTCTGTCTATTTGCAGTGGCAAACCGAAACGGAATCAAATAATTACGGCTTTCGATTGCATCGAAACGGCAAAAAGATCGCTTTTATTCAGGGCAAAGGAACGACGCAAACGCCTCAGCGCTATGAATATGAGGATAAAAACCTCAAGGCCGGGTCCTATACCTATAGACTGGAGCAGGTGGACAGGGATGGCTCCATACACACCGTCGGTATGCTGACGAAAAAAATCGGCATGGTGCCGCTAACATGTATTTTGCAACAAAACTATCCGAATCCGTTTAACAGCAATACCGTTATTGCCTATAGGTTACCGGAACAAACAAACGTCACGCTAACCATCTATGACATTCTCGGCAATAAAATAACCACGCTGGTAAAACAAAAACAAAACGCCGGTCAACACCAGGTCAGATTTGATGCCCGGGATATGGCCAGCGGTGTCTATTTCTATCAACTGGAAACAGAAAAATCGATATTGACCAAAAAATTGATCTTGATTGAATAGAAACAGCAAGACTTTTAAAATCACATATGATTGACATGGAAAACCGCTTTGGCCACCTGCGCCCCAATCTCAACAATGGGGTCATCAAAACGGAATTATACAGAACGGAACAATGAATAAAAATGGCCGGGCCATTGGAAAAGATTGGAGCGCGGGGGATACTCGGCGGCTCCACGTTACACTCTGGTTTTCTCTGTTGAATTCTTTTGCTGAAAGGTGAAAATGCAGTAAAAAAGGGGTTACTTGAAAAAGGCAAACAAAATCCCCAACAACGCCGCTACCTGGCCGATCCAAAAGATGAACATCCATTTGATCAGACTGGTGTGGTTTCTGGCTGCTTCCACTCTGACTTTGCCGATTTCTTCCGTGAGCCGTTCGTTGACCTTGCCGATTTCCTCAGTCAGACGTGCGTTGACATTGCCGATTTCCTCAGTCAGACGTGCGTTGACATTACCGATTTCCCGGGTTATCCGTTCGTTGACCTTGCCGATTTCTTCCGTGAGCCGTTCGTTGACCTTGCCGATTTCTTCCGTGAGCCGTTCGTTGACCTTGCCGACTTGTTCTGTGATGCGGTTGTCCAACCGCTGTTCAGTTTCAGCAATGGCAAGACTCACTTTACCCATTTCCTCGCCCAGACGGTGTTCGAATTTTTCTCCGACCAGTTCCACCAACTCTGCTTTTTGATCGGTCCGGGTTTGATTGATGAGACGAATCAGGCTGTCCACGGCCTCATCTCCCAGCTTGTCCTTGAGCGGTTTTTCAACAGTGATAATCGGCATGATACGATCTCCTTTTTCTACAATTAATCAATTTACGACAATAATGCAAGAAAAAAAGAAAAATGGCAACTTTTTGAGTAGGGCATCGAAATTTTAAAATCCCCGGATTGCTTTCTCTGTTGTGTTTGTTGCGATAATTTTTTAATTTGGGCTTCACCCGGCTGTTTTGCGATTTTTTGAATTCAGACATTCAATACTCGCACCACTCGTGCAAAAATGCCGGGAGAAACAAAAACAATACATTTACGTACCTACAATAAAAGATAAAGAACAGGAACCCATACATGTATGCAGTCGAAACCTTCGAGTTGAGCAAGTTCTACTCTCACGGCAAAATAAAAGCCTTGCAGGATTTTTCCCTTCAGGTTGAAAAGGGCAAAATTTTCAGCCTGCTGGGTCCCAATGGCGCCGGCAAAACCACTCTGATCAAGGTGCTCATCGGCATTGTACATCCAACCTCAGGACATGCCAAACTTCTCGACCAATCCATAAACAAAGTCTCGGTACATAAAAAAATCGGCTATCTGGCTGAAAACCACCGCTTTCCCGAATTTTTGTCGGCCCGGCAGATTTTGCACTATTACGGTAAAATGGCCGGACTAGGTTCGACTCGGCTCAAAAAACAGATTCCGGAATTGCTCAAAACCGTAAACCTGCAAAAGTGGGAAAACGTCAAAATCAGAAAATATTCCAAAGGCATGATGCAACGACTGGGGCTTGCCCACGCTCTGCTCAATGAACCGGAGCTCATCTTTCTCGACGAACCCACAGACGGTATCGATCCGGTCGGACGGCGCCAGATCAGAGACCTGCTGAAATCCCTGCGCGACCAGGGCGTTACCATCTTTGTCAATTCACACCTGCTTTCCGAAGTCGAACGTATGTCCGATGAAGTGGCTATTTTAAAACAGGGAAAGCTGATCCAAAAGGGCAACGTCGAAGACTTTATTTCGATTAAAGAACAATACCAGATTCGTCTCGACTCTAGCGATACCATGCAAAATATCTGCGACGATATGAAGGTACCCCTGAAAAATGAAAATGATCTCTTTACCGTGTCGGTACAGGATGACCAGCAGCTTAACCGGCTCATCGACCGCCTTCGACAAAGCAACACCATGATCCTGGCTGTTATCCCTAAAAAAATCACTCTGGAAGACTATTTTATCGATATCATCGAGGACAAGAAAGG
>CAZSOP010000312.1:0-5390 GCA_964608385.1 uncultured Cytophagia bacterium | reverse complement strand
AGATGAAACAAAAATCCCTGGTGATGAAAGGCGGAAGGATCTCGCTCCGCAGAATGTTGGAAAAATGTATTCGATGAAACACGCAATGCATTTATTATAAAAATTTAGTACATTGTCTGAACTGTGATTGCTGCGACGAAAGTGATGAAAAAAAGCAGAGCGTGCTATGGAGGGTTTTGATGTCGGTTTAATGGATTTTATTTTTTAACCCAATTGATTGTCTAATAATTGGCATATATTTTGCTATAGTTTACGGCATAAAATGGTAAGGCAATAAAACCGCTCATTATTTGAATTTATATCTGTTAAAGATAGGGCGGATACACATCAATTGTCACAGACAAGTGACAGGTGTATAAACTTTTTGATATTCCCTGCTGCCGGTCCGGTGGAGAGGAGGTATTTAGTTGTAATCAATATTTGTTATCATTACCAGAACGCGTGCCGGCAGTACGAATATTAACACAACAGGGGCGCTTGCAAGTTTCGGGTAGAAGGGCCATTCTTGCCTGGAGACAAAGCAGAAATGCGGCTAGATCAGACAACTGCGGGATGCTAAAATATTTTAACGACACCAAAGTAAACTTTAAGGAGGATTTCATGAACAAGCTTACAGCACTCATCACGATGATCTGCTTTTTGTCAATCGCCGGTCAGGCCCAGCTTTTGATTAAAAACAGCACCGGCCATGTTTTGATGGAGGTGGATGGAAATGCCAATGTGATCATCGGTAGCGCGAGCCAGACCGGTGACTTGACCACTGACAATATTATTGTAAATGATGGTCTCACTTATGCAGCCGGCGCAGCAAATGGCCGTGTGTTGCGATCCAATGCTTCGGGGGATGCTTCGTGGGGGTTGGAGAATCAAAGGCTTTCCCTCAGCGGCAATACGCTTGGCATAAGCGACGGTACGGGTACGCAGCTCAACAGCGTATCGCTGCCCACCGGCTCGGACAATCAGAATCTGGATAGCGATAAAAGCGGCGAAAATGTGACCGTTGAGATCGACCGGGGCAACTCCACCACGTTTTCCATCCAAGACGATGACCACAATCCGAACAATGAGTTACAGGATCTGGGCAGTTCAGAATCCGGTGAGAGCGTGACAGTAACGATCACTGACGGAACCAATACCTCTTTTTCTATTCAGGACGACGACCATATTATCGGAAATGAGTTCCAGAGTCTTAGTCTGAGCGATCACACCATTACCCTCAGCGACGGAGGTGGGTCGGTGACCGTACCTGCATCCTGGAACTGGACATTTCAAAATGTTGAATATGAACCCATCGAGCTGGATGTCAGCGCAACCGGTTCTGATCACGGAACTATCACATTCAGTGCCGGAGTTTCGGGGTATACCACAGGTTTTTTTACAATAGCTGGAGGTGGGGATCCTGAAGAAAAAGATTATCTCTATTTGATGAAAAACAACAGCGGTAACTGGGAATCCTGGCAATGCGGCGGTGTCTCTCTAGACTATGATGATGCGAGTATCCTGGCTCCGGTATTTGAAAATCCGGCCGGTTCCGGTAACTATGATGTTTATTGGACCTATCGGGATCGGGACACACAAGATAATGTTGACACTATTTATCTCTACATCGGCCTCGTGGGGTTGTGTCATTAAATTTACCGGCAAACAAAATTAAGACTGCCTGCCCCTGACGGTTGCTTGGGGGCCAGGTAATTATGCATTACAAAAATGGACAAGTTGCTGCATATTTTAATCCCGTTATGTCATATAAAAGCGGTATTAAACGGGCAGGATTCGAATGGGGATATGTGTGAATAGTGGGCCATGCGTGGCACGTGTCTTTAGGCCGTGCGTCTCAACACAACGGATGGGTTTAGAGTCGCTTTGACCTCGTTCCGTCTCCTGAATCTCATTCCCAGCCTCCCGGCTGGGAATGCATTGGGGCGGCTCTGCCGCTTGAACATCATCTCGTTCCAACGCTTTGCGTTGGAACGCCGTCCGGACGCTCTGTGTCCAGTCACCCATAAGAAAGATTGTTTTCCCCTTGTTTTTTCGTCAAAATCCTCTATATTATTTTTGTTACGATAACAATCGGGGAGTATAGCTGTGGGTTATAGATCCATTCTGCTTGTTCTTGCAATGGTCATCTTTTTTGGTACCGGTAGCTGGTCTCCGCTTCTGGCGGACAAACGCTATGAGATCACCGGGGCGTCGATCGATGCCGAGGTGTTGCCTGACGGCGGACTCTTGATCAGGGAGTCGCGAACCTATAATTTTGTCGGCTCGTTTTCCTATGCCTACCGCACGCTGCCGCTGCGGCCGGGTGTCCATTACAGTCAGATTCAAATACTGGAAAATAACCGCTCTTATCAGAACCGGGATTCATCCGATCCCGGAACTTTTTCTATCGATAGGGACGGCGATGAGCTGAAGGTAAAATGGAATTTCCGCGCCGACAACCAGTTGCGCACCTTTGCATTTTCCTGTCGCGTCGACGGTGCTGTGGAGCGTTTTGAGGATGCTGCCGTGCTTTACTATCAGTTTATCGGTACCGATTGGGACCGGCGACATCAGCAGGTCAGGTTAACGGTCAAACCACCGCAGGAAATCCCAGCCGGTGAGGTGCGTCAGTGGCTGCACGGACCGTTGTGGGCGGCATCGCGAACCGAATCCGATGGCAGCATTACTGCTTTTTGCGATAATTTGCCGGCGCATGAGTACCTTGAATTGCGTGCCCTTTATCCACCACAGCTGTTTACCGGTTTGTCCCTGACCGAAGGCCGGATCACAGAGACGGTGATGCAGGAAGAGGCTGAATGGGCTGAAAAAGCCAATCACAAACGACAGCGCCAGATTGAAAAACAGGCGCAGCGGGAAGCGAGGCATCAGATGGGTTTACCCGCCGCGCTCATTCTCGCCGGGCTTGGCGTGTTTCTCTGGGTCTCGGTTTATCGAAAATATAAAAAGCCACAGCCTCCAATTCCCAAGATTCGTCTGCAATCGGATATCCCCCGCGACATGCCGCCGGCATGGGTCGGTTATCTGCTGCATGGCCGCAACATCAGCGGTAACGATATGGTGGCCACGCTATTCGATCTTGCCCGTCGGGGATTTTTGCAGGTGAGTGAAGAAAAAGTGCTAAAAAAGAAATTGTTTGGCGGCACCAAAGAGAAAACGGTTTATGCCCTGATCCTGGATCGTCGGATGTGGCAGCAAAAAAAAGCGGAACTCAAACCATTTGAGGATGATCTTCTCGCCTTTTTCTTCAACGACCTCGCCGAAGGCAATGATCGCATCGACCTCGACGAGTTGCAGGGCAAAAGCAGTAAAATGTCTTCTTTTTTCAGCAAGTGGCAGAAAAAAGTCGGCGAAAGCGCTAAAAAAGAGCATTTTTTCGATGCTGTCAGCATGAAAGGCATGACCATCGGCGTGGTTACGGGATTTGTGCTGATGTTGATATCCGGCGGCCTGGCTTTTTTCTTCGGCCTGTGGCTTTTGCTCCCTTTGGGAGTCGGATTTGTATTGCTATTCGCCTCATTTGCCATCTCACAGCGCACTTTTGAAGGCGAACGCCTTTACCGGCAATGGAAGGGATTGCAGAAATATCTAAAAAAATATCATTTCCGCACGGCAGAGCGCAGTGCCGTGTTGCATAATCTCGATCGTTATTTGATTTACGGCGTTGCACTCGGACTTGGCAAGCAGATTTATAAAGAGCTGGCCGCCCTGATACCGCAGGATCAGGTGGCGGTTTTGGTGCCCTGGTATGCGACCCACGGCGGTTCCTTTTCGCCGGCCTCTTTTGCCCCGGCGTTCAGCTCGATGGTGTCGACGATGAGTTCGAGCTCCGGAGTCGGCGGCGGCGCCTCCGCAGGCGGTGGCGGTGGTGCCGGCGGCGGGGGAGGCGGTGCCGGCTAAAATTATTTAATGATTATTGATTCTGACCGCCCAATCCGACGTGTAGGGCGCCGTCCAGGTTTGCACTCCGGTGGTGAGTGATATTGCAATTTCATCATATGGCCGTTTGCTGTCGATGCCGACGGCAGTGAAGGTACCGCTCAAGCCGGAACAATCGATTTGAATTTGCTGTGTATCCTCCTGATAATAGATCATTTTTTTGCGATCCGGCGTCTGTAAAATCAGTGCATCACCGTTTTGCTGCGGCAGCATCTCTTTGTCAAACCAGGTTTTGGCAACGATGGACCAGGTTTTGAGTTCCGTTTTGTTGGGATAGGGCAGCGACCCGAGCCTGGAAGCGTGATCTCCGCTTAAATTACCCCAAATATTGGCAACCCCGCCGGCCATCATGGTATGCCACAAGCCTCTGCGTGTTTCTTCAAAGGTGTAATCCTTGGGACGGTTTCTGACCCGAAAGCGGTCTTCTGAAATGACCGGCCGGCCGCTGGCGGCTTGAAGGGCGCTTTTATAGACCTGGACGGTGGGTTTGTGATGTTCATAGCTGGCGCAGTTGAGATTTTGATTCCAGGCAATGTAAGAAGAGTGATCCGTTCCCGAATTCGGACCCGCCGGCCGGGCGCTGAGAAAGTGCGGCCATCCCAGATGATCCTGCATATAGTCATACCAGCTTTTCACCTGTGCCGCGGTGACCCATTCATCGAGATCGAAACCATATCCGGCGCTCCAGTTGGGTAACGGTCCCAGGCGGGCGGCGATGTAGCGCTGCAGACGGCGGTCGGCGCTGCTGTTGATGCCTTCCGGCGGTACCATGTTGCGCTGTTGATCGCCCCATAACCAAAAGTGCACCAGCCCGCCGCGGCTGTGAACGCGGAGGATCAGATCCTCAAGCGCCTCAAAGGTGCGCAAATCCGGATCGCTGCCGCTGTTGCCGCCGTTACCGCTTTCGCTGATGTTGGTCCAGCCATGCGCAATGCTGAACACATGCAGCCCGGTGAATCCGTGCTCTTCCATAAAGAGGTCAAGGTCGTTGTCTATTTTGGAAGGATTGTTATAAAATTTGTCCGGGGTGGTATACATGACCAGTTGCGGAATAAACGCCTTTTCCGTCTGATCGTTTCCCCGCGGCATCACCCAGCGGGTTTGCGAGTCAATGGTATAGTTGGACAGAAACCCACAGACCTGCGGAGAGGGGTTTGGCTCTGCGATGATCTCCCCGCTTTTACCGTTTAAATCAGGGTCGGTGCTGCTTGTCTCGAACCGCCAGCGTCCCGGTTCTGTTGCGGTAAAGCGGAACGACCAGATGTTGTCGCCTTTGTAAAAGAGTTCGCTTTGATGACTTTTACCGGAAGAATGGGTAAAGGTCACCGTGGCGACGAGATCATAGGGATTGCCGCTCCAGCTCTCATTTGTCAGGTCCCATTCCTCATAAGGATCATAGAGCCGGGTGATGCGATTCATATTATCTCCATCGCCGATGATGATGGAAAAGGGAT
>CAZSOP010000311.1:0-5393 GCA_964608385.1 uncultured Cytophagia bacterium | reverse complement strand
GTTTCTTGGCGTTTTCTCAGCGGTTAAAAAAGTACTCATTATTCGGAAGAACCATCTTTGTTTACAGTTTCGACAAACAGGATGCATTGAAGAATAACGTATCGAATGAAATCATCGCCAACGCTCTTGAATGCTCTACAGGCATAATCAGTTACCAGGTTATTCAGGAGTTTCTCAACGTTGCGACCAGAAAATTTGCAATTCCCCTGTCGTACAGCGATTCACAGAGATACCTGAGTGTTGTATTGGAGCCACTTTGTCAAGTTTTTTCGAGTATAGAGTTGTTCCATCAGGCCATGGACATCATAGAGCGATGGCAATACGCATTTTATGATTCTTTGATCATTGCCGCTGCTCTGAAGGGACAATGTCGTATATTATATTCGGAAGATCTTCAGCATAATCAGAATATTCAGGACCTGATTATCCGTAATCCCTTTCTGTCCGTGGCCTAAGAAGATATGATCTCCCCACCGCTCTGTCGCATTGTTTTAATATATATACCAGGTATGAAAGCAAAAAACGTTGTGGTTAGTAATTTATCTTACCAACCTCTCTTGATAACAAAGTTTTTGATATCACATATACTTGATGGCTGCAAACGCATTCGGGCGGTTTTGCCGTCTGCGGGGGTTTGATTGTGTTTTTCGCGGAGACCGTTGCCGCAGAGATGTGCGTCGATTTGTTATGTTTTTTTTAACATTTTTTTTCTTACCTTAAATATTCGTAAAAAAATGGAATGGATATGAAGCATATCATCTTTGCCTTTGTTTTATTTTTTGGTGTCACGGCTTTGATGGCCGCTGCGATGCGATACTCTTCAGCACCAACCACCTGCTGCGGCCGCCCAACAGCGATCCCGAAATCGCGGTTTTCCGCCGCGAGTTGCTCGGTTACCCTGAACATTCGCCCGTTGCCGGATAGTGCGATCTCGTGGTCGTTGGCGGCGGTATGGCCGGCTGCTGTAGAGCTATCAGTGCCGCCCGCCATGGTTGCCGCGTCGCTTTGATTCAAAATCGTCCCGTGTTGGGCCGTAACATCAGCGTCACCCATGTCGCACTCGGGACCGTGCGGGTGATGCGGACCACCAGTATGATGGGCGAGGTTGTCGGTATGGCAGCATCTTTGTGCAAAAAATATTACTGCGAACCGCGTCAGGTTTATACTGATTTTTTGAATGAATTCAAAGAGTTCTTAAAAAAAGGTGTTCCTGATACGAACCATCCGGATCGCTCCGGCCTGCGGTACGATAAGGTTTGCCGTTAATTATAGAAATCAGCCTCAAGGAGTTTCAGCAGATGCACATTACATTGGATTGTATCCCCTGTATCGTTAACAGTTTTGTAAGATTGGTCAATAATGGGTTGTTGCCGGAAGAAAAGAAAGAACCGGCCATGCGCAGCGTATTGACATTTCTCGCCCAGGCGGATTATCGCAAGTCGCCCCCGGCTTTGGGAAGAGAAATGCACCGCGTGATTCGGTCTGCGCTGAATAATCCCGATCCTTACAAAGATATCAAGGAAAAATACAATAAAATGATGCTTGATAGATGGCCGGTATTCAGCGATATGGTGGATAATGCAGAGGAGCCGTTCGACACCGCTCTGCGTTTGGCTATGGCGGGTAATGTCATTGATTTCGGTCCACAAAATCAACTGAACATCATGGACACTATAGATCGCGTTATTCATGCTGATCTGGCTATTGATGATTCAAAATCCCTGCGCCGGGATCTGAAACGGGCGCAACGTGTTTTATATGTGGGAGATAACTGCGGCGAGATCGTCCTGGATAAATTATTCATAAAAGTAATCGACCATCCCGACATGACTGTTGCCGTTCGCGACACACCCGTTTTGAATGACGCCACCCCTGAAGATGCATATATGATCGGCATGGATAAACATGCCTCGTTAATAACCACTGGCGATGATGCCCCCGGTGCGGTTTGGGAAACC
Source organism: uncultured Cytophagia bacterium (assembly GCA_964608385.1). Lineage (GTDB taxonomy): Bacteria > Zhuqueibacterota > Zhuqueibacteria > Residuimicrobiales > Oceaniaggregativiventaceae > Oceaniaggregativivens_A. The sequence continues at coordinate 3,435 of CAZSOP010000311.1, read as the reverse complement.
GCTTCGCAATCCTTTAAAGATAAAATAAAATCAGCCGATGTCGTGCTTGCCAAAGGACAGGGTAATCTTGAGGGACTGATCGAGATAGAGGCACCGATATACTATATTCTCGTGGTGAAATGTCCTCTTATCGGCAACCGACTGGGCGTGAGAACGGGTGATTTTGTCGTCAGTCTCTCTCCCAAATGGAAGAACGCACAAACCAATATTTCTTAATGATCTTTGGATGATTATCAGCAAGGTCAGGGTACCGTAAGCAGCAAACAGAAACCAGGAGAGGCTGCGGATGCCGAATCAAACAAAGCACGATATGGCCGGCGTCCAGAAAACGCTCAAATTGAAATTTTTCGAATACTGTGCAAACCAGGATACGAGTGAATCGATAAATTCCCGGTAGAGAAATACCACTTGGACAATGCTTGAAAAGCTTTAGAGGAGTAAGACCCGGAAATCCCGTTTATCACATCAAACTACGGGAATGAAATCAGAATCCATTTTGTTAAAAGGGGTAAAATGGGTTAATGGGTATTATAACAGGAATCTTGAAATTATGTTTACCAATAGAATGTCAAAAACAGTGAATATAAACAGAGCTGCACTTTCCCGGCTGGTATTGATGTTGCTCTTTTTGATTGTTGCACAGGGATATTCGAGTCCGGTTGCCCTGCTGGATTCCGCCCGAACCCTGTTTTACAAAAGCGTTGAGAAAAAAGAGTATGTGGACGAGGCGTTCTATATGTTTAATCGGCTGGTCACCTATGAAGATTATAAAGGGGTTGCAAAAACTTATCTCGGCGCCCTGACAGCTCTCAAGGGCAAATATGCTTTTTTACCGACAACGAAATACCATAAAGCCCTGAAGGGACTGGAGATGATGGATACGGGTGTAGCAACGAGTCCGGAAAACATAGAGGCGCGGTTTATTCGCGGCACCACCTCTTTTTATATGCCTTTTTTCTTTAACAGAAAGGAAACCGCTGAAGAGGATTTTCAAGCCATGATTGCTATGCTCGAGAGCAATTATCAGCAGTATGATTTGGACATTGTACAAAATGTGATACAATTCTTAAAAGAGAATACAGAGCTCACCCCGCGGGAGACGGCTATTGTTGAACGGGTAGGTGAGGAATTGAAGGACAAGCGGCTTTCCGGCTAGTGGTGAATCAGTTTATAAATTTATACTTTGGTTTTGGATAGCTTTATGTATATATTTAGAGCAGATTTGAACCTGCCCGAAGACGGGAGACGAAAATCTGCTCTTTTATATTCAGCAATAGGGGATGCCGGTTGGTTGTAAAACTGTATTCGGTGCAGAACAATTATATTTAAAAGTATAACTCAAAGGTAATTATGGCTGCTCATATTTGTCCGGTATGGATCGGTTACCTGTTGGCCAGTCCGCTGCGAAAAATAGTACAAAATCCTAACATGCTCAAACCATACCTTGAAGAGGGGATGACGGTTCTCGATTTTGGCGCGGCGATGGGGTTTTTTAGTATTCCTATGGCAAAGAGGGTGGGCCGCTCCGGTAAAGTCATCTGTGTAGATGTTCAGGAACGCATGCTGCAGGTTCTGCAAAAACGCGCCGCCAGAGCAGGTGTATCGGAGAGAATAAAACCGCATCTGGGCACAGAGCAGGGAATTGGCCTGAGTGACTATGCGGAAAAAATAGATTTTATCCTGGCCAGTGCCGTACTGCATGAAACCCCGGTTCCGGATCGTGCCTTGCAGGAACTTTCGACATTGCTTAAACCCGGGGCTACGTTTATGCTCATCGAGCCCAGAGGACACGTGAGTGAAGAGGAATTTGAACGGATAAAAGCGCTGGCCACAAAGTTTGGATTGCGCCTGCTGGCGCATCCCCGTGTTGCCAAAAGTCGAACGGCTCTTTTCGTCAAAAAAGGAATGAACGGGCCCACAAATGCCGTCTGAATGATGGAAAAGCTCTGTTTTTTTGTCAATAAAGTCGATTTTACCAGCAACAGGAGCAATCAATGAACTCATTTCCCCAACCGGTTGTGGTGGTGAGTAAATGCCTGGGTTTCGATGCCTGCCGGTATAACGGCCACACTGTAAATGACAGATTTATTCATCTCCTGAAACCCTTTGTTGAGTTTATAACCGTATGTCCGGAGGTCGAAATCGGTCTCGGCGTACCCCGTTCACCTATCCGAATCGCTCTCCAGGATGGCAAAAAAGTGCTTTATCAACCGGCAACAGAACGTATCATAACCGACCAAATGGTAGCATTCACGGATCAGTTCCTTAGCTCTCTTGCCGATGTTGATGGTTTCATTCTCAAGAACCGATCTCCTTCCTGTGGTACCGGTGATGTCAAAATTTATCAGGGATTTGAAAAAACAGCCGGCTCGACTCGCGGAAGCGGGTTTTTTGGCGGTGAGGTTCTGGAACGATTTTCCGGGTTGGCCATTGAGGATGAAGGAAGATTGAAGAATTTTGCCATTCGGGAGCATTTCCTGATCAAGCTTTTTGCACTGGCGCGTTTGAGGAAAGTTTGGGATGAAAAAACCATGAAAGCGCTGGTGCAATTCCACAGCCGCCACAAACTGCTCTTTCTGGCCTATCACCAGGCCGGATATCGTCAGGCCGGCAAAACCGTTGCCAATCATGAAAAATTACCGATTGAAAACATACTGGAGCGCTATGAAGAGCAGGTCAAGTTGATTTTAACAAAAATGCCCAACTATAAATCGATGATTAACAGTTTGCAGCACGCTTTTGGCGGTATCTCGGATGGTTTGACAAAGGAAGAAAAAAATTTCTTTCTCAATACCATTGAAGAATATCGCGATGAGCGCATTCCCCTGAGTACTGTTCTTCATTTGCTCAAGGGATATGCACTCCGGTTTAACAATGCCTATCTTCTCGAACAGGTGCTTTTACAGCCTTACCCGGTAGAGCTCGTGGAAATATCCGATTCCGGGAAGGGACGCAGTTATTGATCCTATACATACAGGCGTGACTGATGAGTTATGAATATCTTTTGTTCAATCTGTTTATTTTGGCCGGACCGGTTGTATTCAGTTTTGATGAAAAGGTCCGTTTTGTATCCTGTTGGAAGCAAGCCTTAATCAGTATAATTGTTGTTGCCATTCCGTTTATTCTTTGGGATTCGTTTGTCGTTCATCAACACTGGTGGTTCAATCCACAATATACGCTCTCTATACGCCTCCTGGGGCTTCCCGTTGGTGAGTTTTTATTTTTTATCAGCGTACCTTTTGCCTGTCTCTTTGTCTGGCAAATTCTGGTAACGTTTCATGAAAAGAAAACGATTCGGTTCAAAGGTGTCATTTATGCGATTGCTTTTTCCCTGGCTGTAGCCGGGGTTTATTGTTTTTTCCACCATAAAATATACAGCGGACTGGTTTGTGCTGTACTGGTTTTTACGGTGATTATAGATACTCTGCTGCGTCA
>CAZSOP010000310.1:0-5403 GCA_964608385.1 uncultured Cytophagia bacterium | reverse complement strand
ATGCTTGCCTGGGGTATGATTTTTATTTATTCATGAGGCACGGACAAAAACAAATAGAGCGATGATTTTACAGGGCAAACTTTACCTATTAATAGAAGGGTAGACATTAACAAAGAGGACAGGAATGGACATTGCAGAATTAAAAGCCTTAAAAATTTCTGAGCTGAATGAAATGGCGCAGAAATTGGGTGTAAGCGGCATTACCGGTTTAAAAAAATCTGAATTGGTATTTAAAATTCTGGAAGAGCAAACAAAGCGTGAGGGACTGATTTTTGCTGAAGGGGTTTTGGAAGTTTTGCCGGATGGGTATGGTTTTTTACGGTCTCCGGATTTTAACTATTTGCCCGGTCCTGATGATATTTATGTTTCGCCGTCGCAGATCAAGCGATTCGGTTTGCGAACCGGCGATACGGTCTCCGGACAAATTCGGCCGCCCAAAGAGAATGAGCGATTTTTTGCCCTGTTAAAGGTGGAAGCGGTAAATTTTGAAAATCCCGATGAAGCAAAGGCAAAGATCCTTTTCGATAATTTAACGCCTTTATATCCTGATGAAAGAATTAAACTTGAAACAACGCGGGATCAGCTTTCCCTTCGCGTGATGAATTTGTTGACGCCGACCGGGAAAGGTCAGCGTGGATTGATTGTTGCGCCTCCCAAGACCGGAAAGACGACGATTTTGCAAAACATTGCCAATGCAATAACAACCAATCAGCCCGAAATCAAATTGATTGTTTTACTCATCGACGAGCGACCGGAAGAGGTTACGGATATGGAGCGCTCTGTAAACGCAGAAGTGATCAGTTCCACATTCGATGAGCCGGCCGAGCGGCACGTGCAGGTATCCGACATGGTATTGGAGAAAGCGAAGCGGCTGGTAGAGTTTGGCAATGATGTGGTCATTCTGTTGGACAGTATTACGCGTTTGGCCAGGGCACACAATGCCGTGGTGCCGCACAGCGGAAAAATACTCTCGGGTGGTGTAGATGCCAATGCCTTGCATCGACCAAAACGCTTTTTTGGTGCGGCGCGAAACATCGAAGAGGGCGGAAGTTTGACCATTATCGCCACCGCGCTGATCGATACCGGCAGCCGTATGGATGAAGTGATTTTTGAGGAATTTAAAGGTACCGGTAATATGGAAATCGTCCTGGACCGCAGATTGGCGGATCGGAGAATTTTTCCTGCTATCGATGTCAACCGTTCCGGAACCCGAAAAGAGGAATTATTATTGGAAGAGTTCGAGCTGAACCGGGTTTGGGTCTTACGAAAACTACTTGCGGAACTCAGCACTGTAGAGGCCATGGAATTTCTGCTCAGCCGCATCTCCGGCGCCAAGTCGAACCGCGAATTTTTGGAATCGATGAGCACCTAACCCGGCATCGGAACTTTTTTGTTTAAAAACAATATAAATATTACTTGCAAAGCAGTATAAATTTTAGTATTTTTAATACTGTTAAATTTTACTTTTATATAAATTACAGGAGTGAACATTGAAAAAAGAAATTCATCCTGAATATGAGGTGGGGACTGTCTCCTGTGCCTGTGGCAACACCTTTAAGGTGAGGTCGACGGTTGGGGATATGAAATTGGAAATATGTTCGGAATGCCATCCGTTCTTTACCGGCAAGCAGAAATTTATCGACACCGCCGGCCGTGTAGACAAGTTCCGTCGTAAATATGGATTGTCGGAAAAATCTGAGAAGGAATCCGATAAAAAATCTTAAATTTACTTGCTGCAAATAAAAAGCGGAATATCTGCCCTCAGCAGGAGGAGAGGATATTCCGCTTTTTTATATAGACCGGGCTCTACGGCTCATGAACATAAAACAGGACAATCGCATTGCTGGTTGATAAACTTGAAAAAATAGAAAATCGATATAAAGAGATCGAACAAAAGCTTTCCGATCCGAATACGCTTAAGAATGCATCTTTGTATCGGGATTTGGCAAAGGAAGAGAGTGATCTCTCATCCATCCTGAAAAAATACCATCATTACCAAAAGGTCGTTCAGGATTTGAAGAATGATGAAAAGATACTTAACGAATCGGAAGACCAGGAACTGCGGGATCTGGCAAAACTGGAAATTGAGGAACTGCAACCTCAAAGCGAAAAGATGGAAGAAGAGCTCAAGCTCATGCTGGTTCCCAAAGATCCGCGCGATGCACGAAATGCCATTGTAGAAATACGAGCCGGCACAGGGGGCGATGAGGCCGGATTGTTTGCCGGCGATCTTTTTAAAATGTATCAGCGTTATGCGGAAAAGAGTGGCTGGAAACAGGAAGTACTCAGCTCCAACACTCAGGGCATTGGTGGGTTTCGCGAAATTATTTTTTCGCTGAACGGCAAGGATGTTTATGGTAAGTTAAAATATGAAGCCGGCGTTCATCGCGTACAGCGTATTCCGGTAACTGAAACCAGCGGCCGTATTCATACCTCGGCGGCCAGTGTCGCTGTGCTACCCGAGGCTGAAGATATCGATGTCAAAATCGATCCCAAGGATCTGCGTATAGATGTTTTTCGTTCCTCAGGCCCCGGCGGGCAGTCTGTAAACACCACCGATTCCGCTGTTCGCGTTACTCACGTTCCCACCGGGCTGGTGGTCAGCTGTCAGGATGAAAAATCTCAACATAAAAACAAAGCCAAAGCGCTCAAAGTCCTGCGTGCCCGCTTGTACGAGCAGGTGATGGTCGAGGAACGGCAGAGACTGGAAGCAGAACGCCGTTCTATGGTCAGCACCGGAGATCGAAGTGCCAAGATACGTACCTATAATTTTCCTCAGGGCCGGGTGACGGATCACCGCATCTCCTTGACCCTGTACAAGCTGGATGAAATTCTTATGGGTAACCTGGATGAATTTATCGATCAGCTTATGCTCGTAGACAGAACTGAAAAGCTCAAGGCCATGGATTAACTATGCAAAAGCAGCCGCTGCAGTGGACTGTTATTAAGTTAATAAACTGGACAATTAAATACCTCGAAGAGAGGGGATTTGATAACGCTCGCCTGGAAGCAGAGAGGCTTTTAGCCCATACTCTGAGAAAAAAACGGATCGATCTATATTTATTGTTTGATCGGCCCTTAACCCCGGCAGAGCTGTCTACTTATAAATCCTATTTAAAAAGACGTCTTTCTCTCGAACCCATTCAATATATCTTGCAACAAACAGAGTTTTTTTCCTTACCTTTATATGTCGACAACAATGTTTTAATTCCCCGGCCGGAAACCGAAGTTTTGGTTCAGCTCGTTATTGATCATATTGATGCACATTATCGAAGGGCTGATACGGTAAACATATTGGACATTGGTACCGGATCCGGCAATATTGCAATTGCATTGGCCAGGAATGTGATAAAAACGCGACTCACCGCTGTAGATGTTTCTGAGGAGGCTTTACAGGTTGCTACGAAAAACGCCGCGACCAACGGGGTTGCGGACCAAATTGAATTTTCCAGGTGGGATGTTTTTCAACACCCCCCTTCCGCTTTTTTACATGCCTTTGATATTGTCGTTTCAAATCCCCCGTATTTATCAAAAGCAGAATATGATTCCGGTTGTCGCGATATTCATGCGGAACCGGTTACGGCATTGATTGCGGGAAAAGAGGGATTGCAATTTTATGAAAGATTTTCTAATATTGCATATGACTTGCTTTGTGAGGAAGGTTGTCTCTTTTTGGAACTGGATAAAAACCGGGCAACACAAAGCCTGAAGCTTTTCAATCAGGAGAATTGGAATATCTCAGAAACTGAAAATGATCTTGCCGGCAAAGCCCGGGTCTTGAAATTATGCACAAAAAGAGGTTGATTTAAACCAGGAGGTGGACGTATGCCCAACGATAATAACAATGTTAAAAATTTTACCCATGACGAGATTTTGCGTTATCTGGAGCTGGCCCGAAAGGGCGTAGATCAGTATTTAGAAAAGAACAAGGACATTATCCGCAAAGAGATATTTGAGAGTGCAAAAGCGAATGTACCGGAAAATTTAAAATCCTGGTTGTTAAACGAACGCATCGACGAACTTTCTCCCAAAACCAAGCAGGGTATTATCAATGCAATTCATGATAAGCGCTGGGAAAACATCATTGACGCCTTTTTGGATGAAATTGCATTTGGTACCGGTGGCATACGCGGTTTGGCTGCCTATGCCAGCGTCGAAGACGAGTCGGAATTGGAAATGCTGTATCATGAAGGTATTCAGGCGCCGATTCTTAAGGGGCCGAATACCATTAATGATTTGGTCCTGATGAAAAAATCAGCCGGTGTGGCCAAATATGCCAAAGAAAACGGTCTTGAGAAAGTGGTTATAGGCTATGACAGCCGTATCCAGGGGGATCGTTTTGCTGAATTGATAACGAGGATTTTTATTGCCGTTAAAATTAAGGTATATCTTTTTGATGCGCCTTGTCCTTATCCGGAATTAACCTTTGCCATTCCACATCTCGACGCTGATTTTGGTATATTGATATCAGCGAGCCATAACGACAGGCGGTATAACGGTTACAAGTTATCTGCCAAATCCGGAGCTCAGTTTGAAAAATCAGAGCGGGATAAAATATTTTATGAATATATCAAAAATGTTGATTTTGAGGATATCGAGATCGAAGAGAAAATCCCTCAAAAGTCTCCTTACCTCATCTTCCTGGGCGGGGACCAACCCTTTCAGGATCGCGATTATTACGGACGTGAAGACTCTTTGATCGATATACACAAAGATCATCAAGAGCATATTGAAAAGTTTATTCTCAATCATGATATGACCGGAACCTGGGCACCAAACGTTATGCTGGGGTTTTCTGCTTATCATGGTTCCGGAAGAGTGGCCGTACCCCAATTGTTAAAAAAATTCAACTTTTCCCAGCTAAAGGTTATATCCAGTTTAAACAAACTGGACGGCAGGTTTCCCTGTTTTTCTTTGGAGCAACAACCCGACCCCGGAGATAATATTGCGGCAGAAGTTGCCGTAAATGAGTTTAAAGACGAATACGGCAAAGAGGCGTTTGAGAAAATAGATATGTTGATTGGGACGGATCCGGACGCCGACCGGGCCGGATTTATCGTCAAAGTTCCTCCCCGGCAGATAGATTTTTACAAAAAGATCAACGAAAAACCCCCTCATCTTATAAAGGCGCTCTCGGAAAAAATTTCAAATTATAAAGAACGCGATGATTATAGCTGGCACCTGCTGGATGCAGATAATGCCTGGTCTCTTTTGCTGTGGTACCGTTTGATGACAGAGAAAGACCAGAACAAGGGTGAGATTCCAGAGAAGACAAAAAAATATCTCGCCCTTTCACACACCACATCCGATTCAATGGTCAAGTTATTTGAGAAATTCGATCTTGGCGTCGTTAAGACCTGGGTCGGTTTCGGTTTTCTGGCCAATGCGACCAATATGATCTGG
>CAZSOP010000309.1:0-5414 GCA_964608385.1 uncultured Cytophagia bacterium | reverse complement strand
GGAGCCCGTGGTACTAAAGTTACGCAATCCGGATTATCCGGTAGAGGATGAGCAACTTTCATCGTCGGAGCTTGATAACGCTGTTCTTCATCTGAAAAACAGGATCAATGTCGAACGAGACAGAGATACCAACGTTTTGATCGTGAGTTGTGAGGACAGAAACCCCAACTGGACCAAAAAGATCGTTGATGAGGTTGTGAATCAATATATTGAACAGCGACCTTTGCTCAATAGAGATGAACGCGCACTCGAATTTATCGACAAGCACATTCAGTCTATTGAAAAGCGAATCCACGATATCAAAGCCAAGGGCATGGAGTATCAGCAAAAGAGCGATCTGATTGCTCCCGGGGAACAGGGCAAGATTCTGCTTTCCTCTTTAGCTGGTTTTGATCGCGAATTAACAAGAATTCGATCAGATCGAATGAGTAAGGAAGCTCAGGTTAAAGTCATTCAGGAACAACTGGAAAATGGAGATGAGCCGAGCTTGCTTTCTACCGAGTCGAGTGCCTATGTCAGCAAATTTGATTATATCAACAGTTTGAAGAAAACGCTGTTGGAACTCGAGCTGGAGAAGGAGCGTCTTGCACTTAAATTTACCGAAAAACACCCCAAGATGGTCGCGATTATTTCGGATATCGACGAGACGCGCGAGAAATACAAACAGGCAGCACGTGAGGTACTGGATTCCGAGATGGCTGCTTTGAAAACGCTACAAATTAATGAGCAGGCACTTTTAAGACGCATCAACCAGGTTGCCAAATCCATCAACAGCCTGGCCAAGAAGGAATTTGAATTGGGAAAAATTACCCTGGGTGTTTCGGATTTGGAAAGTGTTCATTCCATGCTGCTGAGACAACGTGAAGAGGCGAAGATTTCCGCTGATAAACAGGAATACTCTATTAAAGCGCGTGTTATCGAGTCTGCAGTGACGCCCCGATTCCCCGTCAGACCGAACAGACCTCTTTATACCCTTCTTGGATTTTTGGTCGCTTTGGTCGTGGCTTTTGGACTTTCGTTTTTCGTAGAGTATTTTGACCATTCTTTGAATACTGCAGAGGATGCGCAAAATTGTTTGGGATTGCCGCTTTTGGCTACGATTTCGGATATTCAATCCCTGAAAGTTGAGCAACCAAAGCAAGGACAGGGTAAACAAAAACCAGATTCAAAATGAGCATCATAAGCGATAAAACGTAAGGAGGTTATGTAATGAAGAATCTATTAAAAGTCAAAAGATGGGAATCTGGGTTAAAACAGTACGAGTTGGCATTTCTTCTGGGGTGTAGTGCAACCTATTTATCGATGGTTGAGAATAATCGGGTAGAAGCAACCTGGGAGTTTAAAAGAAAAGCATCAGAAATTTTTGGCTGTTCAGTGGAAGAGTTGTTTATGGAAGGAGTTGAGGAAAGTGAATAGCGAGGCTGCCATGTATACCAAATTTTATGGTTTAGAGGAAGAACCTTTTTCCACAACCACCAATCCCAAGTATCTGTATCGCAGTAAAATGCATCAGCAGGCACTGGACAGATTGGTAGCGGCTGTGAGTGAGAGAAGGGGAATCAATGCGATAATCGGTGAGCCCGGCCTGGGTAAGAGCACGCTTATCCGTACATTACTGAGTGGATTCAGTTCAAATATACAGTATGCCTGGGTATTCAACACGACCCTGGATGCACGTGAACTGTTAAAGTATATCTGCAGGGATTTCGGGTTTTCACCACAGGGCAAGGACCAAAGCGACCTGTTAATGGAACTTTATGCTTTCCTTATTGACAGATATGAACAGGGCAAATACACGCTTTTGGTGATCGATGAAGCTCAGAATCTCAAGCACGAAGTTCTTGAACAGGTTCGACAGCTATCCAATCTCGAAACGTCGAGGCGAAAATTGTTACAGGTGATCCTGTCCGGTCAGCCACAATTAGACGTGCATCTTGATCACCCGGATCTGTTTCAACTGAAACAGAGAATATCGTTCAAGAGCAGGTTGTATCGAATGAATCTGGAAGATACGCGAGAATATATACAGTTTCGATTGAATAAAGCGGCTGCCAAGAAGGAAAATTTATTTTCTCAGGCGGCACTGGAATTGATTTACGAATTTTCCGACGGTGTTCCGAGAATTATTAATCAAATTTGCGAAAATGCCCTCATGACCGCTGCCGAAAACAAAGAGACACAGATCCAATCCTCCTGCATCAAATCATTATTAGAAGAGGGTAAAATCACGCCAGTAAAACCGGCTTTGGGATCTGACCACAGGGAAGACGCCGAATCCGATGAGGACAAAGCAAAGAAAGGTTCAATGTCGAAAATAGAAAATTTTGAGTTGCTGGATATCGGAGAGCTGTCCTTAACCTGAGTCATTACATAATAGAAAAAGAGGCTAAAAATGAGTGTATTATATAATGAATTGAATCGACTTGAGGAGAAGGAGCAAAAACAGGCCCAACCTCTTCAGGGACCGGCAAAAGGAAAACTGGATATTGATTTGCCGGAAGAGATCGTCAATGATTTTTACGATCTGAAAGAATATATTCGAATCTCTTCACGACGATCGAGCCGAAGAACGCTGGCATTTGCGAGTCCGACAGATGCAACAAGTTCGGCCATGATTGCGGCTTATGTCGGCTATTTATTGTCAGGAGCAAGCATGCGTTCTCAGAAAGCAAAAATGGTCACTCCAATCGGCAAAGATAACTCGGTTTCCGCAAAAAGCGATCAATCCTTTTTCAAGGAAGGATTCAAACGGGAGATCAGCGAAAATCATGGTGCTCAAAATATTGAAACGGAAAATCTGACAAGGGTATTGATTATCGATATGAATATGCACCAACCCTCTGTTCATAGATATTTTAATATGAAAGTAACCGAAGGGCTGGGCGATATTCTGGAGCAGGATTTTCAATGGCGACGGATGATTAAAAGCGTTGCCGGTTCAAAACTGGATGTCATGACTGCCGGATCCGCCAACACCCCTGCGGCAGAACTTTTGTCCTCAGATGGTTTTGTTGGTCTGATCAATGAATTACAAAAAAGCTACAGATACGTGCTGTTTTGCGCTCCACCCGTACTACGCCATTCTGAAGCGCTCAGTATTGCCGCACTGGCTGATGGAACGGTAATGGTGGTTCAGGCCGGCATGACCCGTTGGGAAGAAGCGCAAATGGCGAAAAGAAAATTACTAACCGCTCATGCAAATTTATTGGGCGTTGTACTGAACAAGCAAAAAAACAAGTGAATCAATCATTAATTGAGTGGAAAAAGCGATTATGGAATTGGCCAATAGACCAAAAGAATTCAACTGGTGGATTCTTATACCTCTTGTCGGGATCTCTGTCGTTTTACTGAGTATCTGGATTTGGACCTTCCCGTTTAAATGGGCCCTGTATGGTACTCTGGCGGTTATTTTTGTTTTTTCGCTGCCCTTGATTCCAAATTTGAAAAAATTTATTCTTGGATTGACCATCTTTATTCTGCCTCTGGAGATCGAATATAACCTTATCACCCTTCCCGGCAAATACGGGGTCAATAAAATTGCCCTTGGCCCGGTGGATGTATTGTTGTTTTTGTTGCTTGTGATGTGGATTTACGATGCATCGCGTGCCAAAACAACGGGGCATATCCGCTTTTTCCCGGCGATTTCCGTGCCATCCTTATTTCTTATTCTGGCCGCTGTTTTATCAATGATTAACGCTATCGACAGAGGAGCCGTGGCGGTTTTGGTCTTTACCTTTATAAAAGCGTTTATTTTCTTTTGGGTCCTGGCGAATACAATAAATTCGGAAGATGACCTGAATTTTGTTGTTAAAATTTTCTTAATCACAATTGTTGTACAATGTCTGCTATTTTTGCTATATTTTTATACGGGGGAGACCCTGGCTTTTCTCGGCATCGGGGAAGAAGGAAAAACCCGGCTGAGCTTTCGGGGACGCATCGTCGAGGTGATTCGACCTGCGGGAACGCTGGGGCATGTGGCATCCTTTATTAAATATCTGCTCTTATTTTTACCGATGGCGGTGACTCTGTCTCTTTATCCAAAATTGTTCAGATACAAGGGATTACCCCTTATTACCACCTTTTTCGGTATAATGGTGCTTATTCTTTCTGTGTTACGGGGCGGCTGGCTGGCTTTTGTTTTCGCTGCTCTATTCATTCCTTTTTTGCTTTTTCATTATCGTCTGCTGTCTTTAAAGACGATTGTCAATATTTTCATATTTGTCATTATATTTTGTTGCCTGGTTTTTTATTTTAACGATATTATCGTAGATCGTCTTACCACACCGGATAAAGGTTCTGCTCATAGTCGTATTACCACTGTGAAAGTGGCCATAAAGGTAATACAAGATTATCCGATTTTCGGGGTCGGACTCGGTAATTATTTGCTTTTTATCGACGATTACTGGATATCGGAAGATCCTTTTACCAGTTATGCTCTCGTACACAATTACTATTTTGGCCTTACCAGCGAGATGGGTTTGGTAGGGTTGAGCGCATTTCTCTGGCTGCTGATGGCGATGTTTTTTCGCTCGTGTCGCATCCTCAGGTCAAGGTTAAGATCGTTCAGGATATTGGGGGTGGGACTGATCGCAACCATGATTGCGTTCCTGACCCTGTCTAATACAAATATTGCAGATTATGGAAATCCGATCTTGTTTATGGCCTTTTTCGGCGTTGCGGCCATCATTGAAAGTGTTAACAAATTGAATGAGGTGTACGGAGAAAAAGTTTTTCAAATACTGGAAAACAAGAGATGGACAGATGAATTTTAATTCGCTATCAAGATGGATCGGTAAACATGTTTTTTTTCGCAAACTGGCGTTTTCAATTATTCGCTTAACGACGCTGCGCGAATGGTATATAAATCGATTGTTTGAAAAAGTTTTACGAAACAAAAATGAGTCTTTTTGTTTTTTGGATTTGGGTTGTGGCCTCGGTCAACACAGCATTGCCATTGCCCGAAAATATCCCCATTCCCGTGTGATTGCGATAGATGCCGACCGGGAAAAGATAGAGAACTGCCGGTATTTTGCCCAAAAAGAAAAGATATCAAATATCCGCTATATGTCGATAGATGCGCAAGATCTCGGACAGGGAATGTCATGCGATATTATTCTTTGCAACAGTATTCTGGAACATATAAGAGATGACGAGACCGTCCTTTCGGCTTTGTTTAATATTCTGAGGGCAGGTGGTAATTTGTTGATATATGTACCCATAGCCGAAGATCGCCTTTTACCGCATCTGACCCGGCAACAGCATAAATTGTTGCAGCGTGACAAGACTACATTTTTACATGAGCATGTGCGATATTACAGCAAATCAGAGTTGCTGACCAAGTTGAAGCGAACCGGTTTTGAAATCGACGACTATGAATTTACTTACGGCATTTATGGAAAACTATCGTATGATAT
>CAZSOP010000308.1:0-5418 GCA_964608385.1 uncultured Cytophagia bacterium | reverse complement strand
AGATTGGCTATTGATATGTTTGATACCATTGATGCCTTTTAGTTCCTTCTCGATCGGACGCGTGATCAGGTTCTCAACATCCACGGGCGAAGTCCCCGGGTGAATTGTTGTGATCATAAAATAGGGAAATGTAATTTCGGGAAATTTTTCTTTTGGCGTGGTCAGATACTGCATAATCCCGAAAATAGTGATTAGAATGGTAAAAATATATACCGTGGTTTTATTATCTATAGCGCGATTTGATAAACCAAAATTTTTCATTGTTTTACCTTTGTTTCGAGTAACTCATCCTCTTTTGCCGGTCATTTGATGGTATTGATCTGTACCTTTTGCCCATCCGCGAGATCCTGAAAGCCTTGTACAATGATGTATTCTCCGGCCTGGAGACCGGTAAGAATTTCAACTCTGTTTTCCCAGGTCTTACCAATACGGACGGTTTTCTTTTCTACGGTCCAGGGTTGGCTTGCGTCCGCTGTTGACGGCCTGGCGATGAATAAAAAATGACTATCTTCTGTTTTCTGCACCACATTTACCGGAACACTTTTGGCATTGAGATTACTGTAATCGTTAATGGTCAGAACCGCGAGAATATTGGGCTGAATCTCTTCTGCCCGGGCGGGAAATGCAACATCAATGGGAAATGTCCGGTTCCTCGGATCGATGACCTGTGAAACGGCAACAATCTTGCTGTCAAAAGAGCTATCCAATACAGGTAGCTCAACTTTTACCGGGTTACCGACTTTTACCTGTCGTATATATTCCTCTGAAAGTTGGGCTGTAATTTTCGGGTCCGATAGATTAACGACTCGAATGGTACCAAATCCGGCGGCGACCGCTTCACCGGCCTTGATCAGGATTTCATCGACCGATCCGGAAATGGGGGAGATAATTTTGGTGAGTTTATACTGCTCTTCGGTGGCTGCCAGGCGTTTTCCAAGGGCCTCTTTGTTTGTTTTTGCCTGCAAGTACTGCACTTCACTTCCTATGCCTTTCTCCCATAACCGGCTTTGCCTTTGATAGACGCTGCGTGCAAGCTCAAGATTAACTCTGATCTCCTCCAGGCCTTTTTGGATGATGGCCCCGTCAAGTTCGGCCAAAAGCTGATCTTTCCCGACTTTTTCTCCCTCTTTGACGTGAATTTTTTTTACCACTCCGGATGACTGAGCCGGGATTAAAATGTTGTTGTCTGATTCTACAGTGCCCTGAACATTTATATAATGATGAAAAGGTATTTCCTCTATGGCTTTTACATCGACATGGGGATGTTGTTCACCCACGTCTGTTTGACCGGATTTTGAAAGCTTGTCTTTAAGCGCTTGTATTTCTGCGCTCAATTTTTGTCGTTCGGCTTCCAGTTTCCGCAGCTTTGCTCTGTCATTCATCTGACCGCAATAGATGAACGATAGCATGACTGATATGGTTAATGCTACGACTATTTTTTTCATGATTTTACCTATAGGTTTAAAGTGTTTGCAGAATTTTTCGGAGTTTTGTCTCTGCCGCCAGCAGATCGGAAATGGTTTGTAGATATTTTCCTTCACTATTGAGATATTGATTGTGGGCCTGGGTGAGATCCAGACTGGTGCTCATTCCTTCCCTATATTTCTCAAGGGTGATTTTGTAGACATCCCGCGCCAGGTCGCGGTTCATTTCAGTGGTTTTATAGCGGTCCAAAGCTGTACCGAGTTCACTATGAGCGCTTTTATATTGCAGCGTCAGACTCTGTTCGACTTTGTCCTTCATTATCCTCGCTCTCCTGAGCTCGACCCGGGCTCTTTGAATTTTATGAAATTTTGCCGAACCGTTGAAAATGGGCCAGCTCAACTGTACACCAACAACCGTTGTCGGATACCAGGTTTCGTCTTTATCAAATAAGTTGAATTCGTCGCGTTGAGCATCCCGTTGCCATGTGGCAAATGCCGCAATGGTCGGTAGAAATGTCGTTTTTTCTTTCTTTAAAGAGAGACGTCTCAGATGTTCCTGGGTCTGCATGGCTTTTAAATTAATGTTGTTGTATGGATCAAACGACCGTTGCAATTGCTCCCGGTAGCTTTTATCTTCGATAAAAGAGTCGAGGTCGTCCTTTAGGGCAATCTCCTCATCAAGCGGTAACCCCATCTGAAGCTTTAGTAGCTGATAACTGATTTCGATTTGCTCATCCAAAGCACGGATATTGTTTTCCAGTTCGTTGACGCTGATTTGCAGCTGTTTAACATCTGTTTTTTCTGTGAATCCTTCCTTGTACATCTCTGAGATTTCATATTTGGTTTTTTGAAGATTTTTCAACGTCTCTTGCAGCACTCTGCGGTTCTCTTTTGCGATTAATATCAGATGATATGTGTTGGTGAGGGTGGCTTTAAGATCGGTCTCGGTTCGTTCAAGGTTTTCTTCGGACAATTTTAAAAATATTCGTGAGGCCTGAACGCCAACAAAATAAGAACCGCTGAAGATCAATTGGCTGGCAGAAATGCCATAGCTTGCATTATGCGGCTTGCCGAATTTGACCGGAATGGTTGTACCGGGCTGGCCGAAAATTTCACCGGGTATCAATTGCGTCGGAATGTCCACAAGATACTGGTATCTGGCGCTGGACTCGATCTGGGGAAACCCCTGCGCTGTTATTTCCCATAGCTGTTTGTGAGCGTTCTTTATTTCCAGCAAAGCATCGCGAATGTCGTGGTTGTTTTCCAGAGCATACTCTTTTGCCTCCTGTAAAGAAAAGGACTTGATATTCTGGCTGGGACAGGTGGGCGCAAATAAAAACAGGAGAATAAAAACCTGCACCTGCACAAATCGTATCTGTTTTAACATATGATCTGCTCATCTTTTATTTTTTTTATACCGTTTATAAAAATATCAAGGATAAACAAAGAATCCTTTTTAAGTTTTTTATAGTCTGGTTCTTTTTGTTTTTGCTCAAAAGCCTGTCTGAATTTTTCCAGTCGTTGCGTTTCGAGGATAAGGCGAAGAGCCTCTGCCGCTTTTTCTGCGTTCATTCCGCGAAATTCTCCCGACTTGATACCTTCTTTTATCAGATGAGCGAAATAACTGCGATTTTCTTTGCAATTCTGTTTATAAATCGCCTGGATGAGCGTATGATTGTCGATCATAGCTTGTGTATTCAATTCGAGAATATCAGCGCGGCTGGCAAAATAGTCATAATAAAATCCGACAGAAATGACCAATTTCTCGGAGGCAGTCATTTTGGGAATGATTTTTTTCTGCACGTTTTCATAATATCGATTAGCCTCCCGTTCCAGTGCATCGTGAAAGATTGCTTTTTTGTTTTTATAATAATAATAGAGTGCAGCCTTTTTTAACCCCATGAGATTTGCAATATCATCCATAGTCGATTTTAACATGCCATATTTGGCCAAGCAGTGCATGGCTGCATCGAGAATTTGTTCTCTCTTTTTTTCGGATTTTGACATTTTGAAAATATTCGACTAGTTTAATAAAATGTTTAAAAGTTAAATATATAATAATTGTGTTAACAGTCAAGGTATTTTTTACCGGGTCTTTTTGTCGCTTTTATTTTTTTTCATTTCCATAACTTGATAGGGTTCAGTGGTTAGCTGGGATTCGAGGTTGTTGAGATAGGCTTTTAATTCCTTCTTTCCTGTAGACAATGATTTTGGTGATGTCTGGATTTTACCCGGATTCATCGATCCTCATTTGCATGGTCTTTTGCACTTTAACGTCGGTAAAGCATCGGCAATAGAAGAGATCGCCCTGGCTCAACCGCATTTGCGGCAGGACCTCTTTTTTGTCAACTGCAACGGCAATGACAGAAAAAGACTTTATCGAAACCGGCTGCCAGGCCAGAGCGGCTGCTGCAAAAATCGCCAACAAGGGCGCCAGGATTTTGACTCTCCATCTTTAAAAATATTCAAAGGATAGCGAAAATTGTCGTTCCCCCGGCCGGGTCGGAATCGGAGGCCATGCAGTTCTACAGCGACGGTGCCTCTGCGGTTGAGGCCGGCCTGCGGGCAGCACGGGCAATCAACGGCAAACATGAATTCATCTTTTGCTTTCAGGATTTTCATGGTAAATTCATGGGTGCGGTAAAATGATCAGGTTGAAGCGGTCTTTATCGGAAATTCAGGTTTTAACATTAGGTGACTGGAATTTTATCGGCTGGCCCGGTATGGTATTCGGGTCAATGCAATCAGTCCGTACGGGCTTTATGCGCTCCAGGTACAACGATTTGTGAAAAATAATTCGGCCAAAGTTCCGGTCGACCGTATAGCAGAACCTTATGATATCAACGGGGTAGTGGTTTTTCTGGCCTCCAACGCCTCAGCCTATATCAATGGTGAAACGGTTCTGATGGAAGGCAGTATTCGTGCCTGAAATGACGAGCGCTTGGTTGTGTTATATTTTATTTAATTTAATTTAATTTAATACTTCTATGTACTTTGTTTTCATTATCCATTTTTTAATGATCTGCGCTTGTGATACAGCCCGAGACAAAAACCTGTTTTAATGGTTAAGCAGGCTCAGGTAAAAATGATCTCGCCTCCGGCCGCAATTTCATAGAATTTGCCGACATTGATGATATCCTCGGTTTCCTCGGTAAAATCATCCTTTGTCAGGTGAAACATTTCCACAGTTGCCTTGCAGGCGTAGAGTTTGGCGCCGGCAGCGTGTACCATTTCGATAAATTCGGGAACAGGGGGGATGTCAAGTTTATCCATCTCCTTTTTCATTTGAGCGGTTGCAAAAGCAGACATGCCCGGCAATATCCCTATCAATGAGGGAAGGTGCATGGCCGGATTACCGATTGTAGCAACCTTGATATTGTTCATGCGCTTTTTAATGATGGTTTCAAGACCGAAAAAGGTAAAGAAAATATTGGCCTCAATGCCATCCATACGGGCACCATTTGCCATAATTAAGCCGGGATAGACGCCGTCAAGTGATCCTTTTGAGATAATAACGGATACTTTTTTAATCTTTTCATTCGACATTCAAATACCTCCTGATTAAATAACGATAAAAACAGACATCTCAGACACACCCTTCAGGTTTGCCCAGTCCTGCAATCTTTGCTGCTTTTTTGGCCGGACCATCCGGAAAGAGTGAATAGATCTCCTTGATCGGAATTTCTGCCTTGTTTTTGATTCGACGGATGGTTGGGATTTTTCCGTTCTCTTTATAGTCTTCCCGCATAAAAGTGAGCAGTTTCCAGTGTTTGTCGGTTAATTCATCGATTCCTTCTGCACTTGCCAATTCTGAAGCGATTTCCTCCGTCCAGTCATCAGTGTTTACCAGAAATCCCTCTTCATCAATTTTGACTTTGTTACCGGCAAAATTTTTAACAGGCATAATATGACCTCCTTGTTGGTTACATATTTTCTGGCTCATCCGGTTAATGCGTACCCAAAACCGCCAAGCTCGAGAACGCTGAGAAGTGAT
>CAZSOP010000307.1:0-5440 GCA_964608385.1 uncultured Cytophagia bacterium | reverse complement strand
CCCTCCAGCACACGCTCCGCGGCCATACGCAGCGCGTGAGCGATGTGGCATTTTTCCCCCCCGGTTTTTCTGCTGGTTTGTTGGAGGTAAGTTGGAATAATGGGAGGCTGTTTTCCTGGTGTGTATTACCAAACCATTACCATTTGTTAATTGAATGTTCTGATTTAAAAGCTATGACAAAAATGCTTGGTAAACTGCATGGCAGAACAGCATATGAATGGAACGGCGAGGAAAAAACAAGAGGACGGAAGATATGGTATCGCTGTACCGACCGTGCTATCCGCAATGACAGACATTTTTGGGCAACGTTGAATTATATTCATCATAATCCCGTTCGTCATAAATTGGTAAAAAAGTGGCTAGATTGGCCTTTTTCCAGTGCAGCGGATTTTATTAATAAAGCAGGCCATAAAAAAGCAACAGAGATTTGGAAACAATACCCTATTTATGATTATGGTAAGGGATGGGATGACTTTGAATTTCAGGATTAGCTGTATTGATAGAAGATTTTTTATTTGAGATTTAGGGCAGGTAGTGCCGCCTTTAGGCGGAACCTGCCCACAAGGCGGAATCTGCAGAAAGAGCTGGACCGCCTCTCAATCGCGCGATCTGTTCAAGCCTGCTGTTTTAACTTATTTCAAATTTTATGAATATTTACAACCGATCTCTTGTTATATAATTCAAACATTACCTAATGCAATTATAAAAGTGTACTCATTTAATAGCCAATTATTTAAGGAAACCTATCATGAAAACAAAAGAATCAACAGTAAAATCAAAAACACCTGCAAAAACAAAAAAGAGAGCGAAAAAAGCCAAAATCAGCATCAATGCCGATCAATTAAACGAAAAAATTCGTCAGCGGGCGCACGAAATCTCAATCGAAAGGGGTCATGATGAAGGTGACTCTCTGTCGGACTGGTTAAAGGCGGAAAAAGAGATAAAAAAGAAATACAAACAAAAGTAGATTTTTTCAGCCTGTACAGCCAATTTTTTTTAAAAAATAGCCGTTGCAAAAAAAACAATACGGATACCAGAGCGCCGGCATACAAAAATAAAGTTGATTTCGAACATAGCCGACCGATTCTCTATATCGTCACCCAAGATATGTTTTACCATCATCATTCACTTTTCTCTTCTGTCACCACATATCAATTAATATCTTTTTTAGAGTGGATAAAAGCTGAACCTGCACCGCAGTAAAAACGATATATTTTTTATACCTTGACATGTATCGCTTTTACACTTATAATAAAGTATACTCTTCTACCGGTTTCTTTTCTCACTAAGACACTCCCAAACGGATAAACACACTGTTCTTCTCCGCTTCTTAGGATCACCATCACAAATATATTTATGGCACGGGGACAAATCGTTCACTTTGGAGGGGCCCTAAAATGAACAAAAGCAAAGCATATTTTGTCTTTCTTTGTCTGGTTTTTATTTTGTTTGCCTTTATAGGATCATATGCAGCCGATACCCTCTCCGGCAGGGTCTATGAGGGTAATATCGGTACGGAACCACCCACCGCCAAAGCGCTTTCCGGCGTGACGGTCACCCTCTATGGCTCTAACGATGAAAATAATCTGGGTTCCCAGATCACCAGCACCACGACCAACAGTGAGGGATGGTACGGCTTGACAGCCCCCGACGGCTATGAATTCTACTGGATCGTGGAAAGCGATCCTTCCACCCATTATTCGGTTGGGGCCAAATCTGTTAGTGGAACGGTTGTGACCAATAACCGGATTCGCTACAGCATCGCATCCGCGCCGTTGTCCGCCCAAACCCTGACCGGTAACAAGTTTTGGGATAAACCAAGAGCGCCGGCGAATAATCCGCCTATCGCCAATGCCGATGGTCCCTATTCCGGTACGACAGGCACTGCCATTACCCTGGACGGAACCGGCAGCTATGATCCTGATTCGGGCGACAGCATTGCCGGCTATGCCTGGGACCTAGATAACGACGGTCAGTACGACGATGCCACCGGTGCAACGCCATCCTATACCTGGAATACGGCAACAACGGTGGTCATTTGGCTCAAAGTCACGGATACACATGGCGCCACGGATACGGATAGTACACGGGTTTATATCGAATCAAAACCACAGGGCTGTTCAGCCGCCTTTAGCACAGAATCGAGACAGGGGTGTGCCCCGCTCACCGTCACGTTTTACGATCAGTCCAGCAATGCCCAGTCCTGGAACTGGACCTTCCCGGGCGGCACTCCGTCCAACAGCACGAGCCAAAATCCTACGGTGATATACAATAATCCCGGCACTTTTTCCGTTGCTCTGAAAATTTTTTGTGAAAGCGGAGCCGTGGATTCGATCATTAATGTAAATTATATCACCGCCAGAGAATGCGGGGACAGTCTCGATTTCGGCGATGCCCCCGATTCGCCCTATCCCACCTTGCTGAGCTCGAACGGCGCCCGCCATGTGATTTCCCCCAATCTTTACCTCGGCACCGGAGTTGATCCCGATGGCAATGGACAACCGTCTGCTCAGGCGGACGGTGATGACAAAAATATCACCTTTCCGGGAATCCTCTATCCATCCGGTGACGAGGATGGCGTTCAGATCGCCCCGATCGTGACGACAGGCATGTCGGTTCCGGTAACGGTCTTTGCCTCTGCATCCGGTGTGGTAAATGCCTGGCTTGATTTGAACGGTAATGGCAGCTGGGCCGATGCCGGCGAACATGTTATTGCCGCACAGCCGGTAACGGCTGGAGCAAATACCTTTACCCTGACGATTCCCGCAGCAGCACAATCCGGTCAGTCCTATGCCCGCTTTCGCCTGAGTTCGGTGCGCAATATCAGTTATGATGGCCCGGCTCCGGATGGTGAAGTGGAAGATTATCCCGTCGTTATTCAAAAGGCTGGTGAGGGCAAACTCACGATTATCAAGGATGCAACACCCAAGGACGATACGCCCTTTTGGATTACCGTTGTTTACGGTATTCACGGTGGTGCTGCACCTTATCGCGATCCATCGAATAATATGTCTGTGATTTCCAATACGCCAACCGGAATTTACAACATTGGCGAATTTGTGCCCACGGGATGGAGCCTGACCGACATTGTTGTAACCGGTGATGCCGACAACGGCTCGGGTATCGATGTTGCAAACGGTACAGTAGATGTCGATTTGGATGCCAATGAAGATATTACGGTTATATTTAAAAACAGCAAAACCGGTGAAGAGGATATTTACGATTTTGGCGACGCGCCTGATGCGGCCAATGCGCCGATATACCCGACCTTGCGCACAAACAATGGGGCATATCATGATGTTATCGATGCATTTTATCTCGGGGCATTAATTGATGCAGAACCGGATGGACTGCCGACGCCGGATGCGATCGGTGATGATAACCTGAATCTGGATGATGAAGATGGAGTTGCTTTTTCAACACCCCTCATTCCGGGTCAACCGGCGGTTGTGGAGGTAACCGCCTCATCACAGGGCAACCTCAATGCCTGGATCGATTTTAATGCTAATCAAAGCTGGGGCGATGCCAATGATCATGTTCTGGCTGATGTGGCGCTTTCATCCGGCATTAATACCCTGACCTTTAATGTACCGCCGGTAGCCGTGCCGGGACAGACCTTTGCCCGTTTTAGATTATCACGCGTTACCGGCCTTTCATTTACCGGCTATGGCCATGGCGGCGAGGTTGAGGATTATGAGGTATTCATTGAAGACGGTGAGAAAGGTCCCCCGCTTAAATGGAATCAGATTCCGCTCATCAATGAAGACCCGGATATGGCCTGGACGCCCTTTTTTAACGGCTGGGATGTCAAAACCGTTTTTAACGGTACCTTTATCGCCGATGACTGGTTTTGTAAATCACCGCGACCGGTGACCTTTATTCACTGGTGGGGTTCCTATGTCGACTGGGACAGCACAGTTGCGCCGCCCATCGCTCCGCATGCCTTTCACATCGGCGTCTGGACCGATGTGCCGGCCGGTGAGGATAAAGAGTGGAGCCATCCCGGGGCCATGATCTGGCACTGGATGGTGCCGCGGGATGCGCTCGACGAACGGGTCGCGGGCGACGATTTTCATCCCGCCTATATGAGCAAGCCTGATACCTGCTTTGAATACCATTTTGACATTCCAAAGGATGAATGGTTCTATCAGGAGGGCGATTCAACAGTCTACTGGCTGAGTATTGCGGCGGTCTATGAAGAGGTGCCGGATGAATTTGTCTGGGGCTGGAAAACCCGGGAACATTTCTTCCAGGATGATGCGGTCTATGTTTACGAACCGGTGCAGCCCAAAATCGGCGATATTGCCGTTGAAACCGAACCCATCGCCCATGGCTGGGATTTGGCCTTTGTACTGGGTACGGATGAATATGCGATTGAATATGATTTCGGCGATGCCCCGGAGGAGCGCTATCCCACCTTTTTCGGCCAGAACGGTGCCCTGCATATTATCGATCCAAAGGTTTTTCTGGGCAAACGGATCGATTCTGAAGCGGATGGTCAGCCGAACCATAGCGCAACCGGCGATGACAATGACGGAAGTGACGACGATGACGGTATTGTCTTTATCTCTCCAACCACTCCCGGTGGCACGGTGACGCTTAAAGTCACAGCATCGGTGACTGGTTACCTCAATGGCTGGATGGATTTTGACAATAACGGCAGTTGGGCAGATGCGGATGAGCAGATTTTTATCGATGAACCCCTGCCCAGCGGTCTATCGACATTTACGATCTCCGTACCGAACTATGCAGTGTCGCATGAAATATTCAGCCGCTTCCGCTTTAGCACCGTAGCCGGCCTGCCGTTTGTCGGGATCGCTATCGATGGTGAGGTGGAGGATTATTATGTGAATCTCAAAGCAACTGCGGTACAGGATCAGAGAATGGATGAAACGCTACCCGAAACCTTCATTTTATATCAGAATTACCCCAATCCATTCAACCCAGATACAGAAATTGCCTTTGCCCTTCCAGAGCCATCCGAGGTCAAAATAGTGATCTTCAACACCGCGGGTCAATTTATCAGAACGCTGACCTCCCGTCATTATTCACCCGGCACGCACCAGGTCATCTGGAACGGCAGGGATAAAGAGGGTGTTTCGCTTGCCAGCGGTTTGTATTTCTATGTTTTGCGGGCTGATGACAGGATATATAAAAAGAAGATGCTGCTGATCAAGTAAACATCGGGTGTATTATACTTTATTAAAAGCAGGCTCGCCGCTCCGGATATTTCCGGCCGGAGCGGCTCATTTTGCCTTTAACACGGAAAATAGTTCATAGAGCTATATCGACTAAAAGAGTGATTACCTCTATAAGATTAATACAAGAATTTCAGATTTTGTGACTTTCTTCTGGGAGATGAAACGGGAAACAAAAGGATCATCTGGTTAATGCGTACCCAAAACCGCCAAGCTCGCCAAGAGCGCTGAGAAGTGATCTT
>CAZSOP010000306.1:0-5447 GCA_964608385.1 uncultured Cytophagia bacterium | reverse complement strand
ACCGAATCGGTGCCAAAATCTATTCCGATGACAAAGCTCTCATTTTTTTTCATAGATTATCTTTTGCCTCCGTTTAATACAAAAATCAAAAAATAAGGTCTTTGTTTTCTCTTAAATATTAAACTAGAAATTCTATCTGATTATTAAATTTCAATCAAAATAGTTAAAATTACGATAAAATGATTCAGCCTTTTCTCCTTTTCTAAACGGCCGCAATCGAACCCGATAGCGAACCTCCTGCGGCACTATCCGGTATTTTCGCATCACGGAATTGGCTGTACCTCCGACACCGGAGACGACATGATCGATATAAAGGGAAACAAAATCCGCCGGTTTGAGCTGAGGCCTGTAAAGCGATCGGGTTAGATTCTCGAGATCAAATTGATGCACACTGCAGTTAAACAGCTGTTCGGCGCTGATGAACAGACCGTCTCCCCGATTATTGCTCAGTGCAATCCAGCGAACATCGGTTTTATTGCCATAATCCTGTGGCAGCAAATAAGGTACATAATCACCTTTAACCGTACTGCTATACAATCCCACAGCGGCGCCGCTTTTTCGGTCGGGGTAGGTTTCCCATGGTCCGCGGCCAAACCACTGCAGATTGCTGAAAACGCTGTCCAGCTGCATGCTCATTCCGATTCTCGGTATCCAGGCCGGCATCTCACCATGCGGAATCAGATGGTGAGAGATAATAATATCACCTGTTTGTAAAATAGTATATTGCAGCCATTCTTCAAAGAGAGTTGTGTATTGATTTGAAGAATAAACAGAGTTTACGGCAACACAGACCGATCCACGTTTGTTTTTTTCAACTCTAAAATCGACGAGTTCATGGTTGAGGTGATGCAATCCAATTGTCCACCAGTTGCCGGCGACCCACTCCCCCATTACATCATAAAGGCCATGCATCCCCGCCTTGTTCAGAGCCCAGGGATCGAGCTCGTTTGCCAGAGGGGCACGCCAGAGATTGAGCTGTGGACCCCGACGCAAGTATTCAGTGCCATGGAAATTCAAAGAGGAGATCCGGCCGGTTAGACGGTTAAATATCACACGAAGAGAATCCCCATCCACCTGCACAAATTCACTATTTTCTCTAACTTTTAACTCACCCGTCAATTTTAAATGAGTTTCTTGTTCCGCCTTATCAACCTCAGGCAAAAGAAATTGTTCAAAGGCGACGACATGGCCTGCCGGAGCCCATGCGGTCGAATCCTGCAATGCAAAGGTGATCAAAAGATGATGTTCCACTCCTTGCCGGGATTTTGGCAGCTTGTATCCAAACCGGACGATTGCTTGTCCCGGTGTAATAGTAAATATCTCTTCCCCTTGCTGGACGACATGGCCGTTGGCCGTAATCTGCCATTTGGTTAAGAATCGTTCCAGAGAACTAGACGCATAATGATTGATCATTTTCACCCGGCCGGCAACGAGATCCAGGGGTTCAACAGTTATCGGTTGCGCAGATTTTTTGACTTGCCACAATTCCGGCTGTACGCGACGATCGGGCCAAACCAGGCCATACGTGCGTCCCCCAATACCGGTGCTAAAAAACGGTCCCATGTTCTCCGCTTTATCAAAATTGAGCCACAGAATGGAACGGCTGATAAGAGAATCACCCCCCTGATGTAAAGCCGCCGGCTCCAATGCCGAATCAAAAATGCGTACCTGATCGAAAAGTGCATTGCTCAATGCGCCGGGATGTTCCTGTCCATGTATCTGGGCATTACGGCCGATGTTCACCGGAAAAGGCGTATTGAGTATCCTGCCGGTGCAGGGGGCTCGCCCTACACACTTTTCATCTATATATAAGAAAAGCCGGCGTCCATCATAAACAGCGGTGATATGATGCCATAGAAAAGACCAGGAAGATGGCACCGCGGCTTGTACCGCTGTACGTTTTGTGGTATAAACATAGAATTCAAGGCTATCGGCAGAAACCTGTTCGATACCGTACTGATTGCTGCCCTTGGTAACCAACGTTCCACTACCGTTCCAGGTACGCGGGAAAAGCCAAAAATCAATAGTCAATGCATTGCCATCGATATCCAGAGCCGGATGGCGGTAGAGCTCGAGCCAGTCATCATGACCGCTCAGGGCAAGAGCCTTGCCGCTCTTTCCCGGAACCAATCGCGCTTTGCCCATGAGTACACCATCATTGGCAAACGGAGAGTAATCCGGAACCGTAACCCAATCGCTTTGGATTGCCGGACTGACCCAGTCCCAAATGGCGCCGCCAATAATTCGGGGATAACCTCTGATAACCCGCCAAAACTCGTCCAGGGCACCGAGGCTATTGCCGGTGGCGGCAGCATATTCATCAGGAAATGAGGGGCGGGCATCCTGTTGCGGCGACTCTCGTGCAATATGCAGTTCAAGCTCGATCGGCGTCGGATAGCGGGGTCCGATAATATCTTCACAAGGCAGGGGTTTTTTCTTCGGAATCCAGTCATCATTTCCACCGTAAAGCCATGGGCGGTCTGGATCGATGCGTTTGCCTTCCTCAATCAAAGCACAGATATTCTCACCCGAGCCGCTCTCGTTACCGGCACTCCAAATAATGACGGAAGGATGGTTGCGGTCGCGATGGATCATTTTTCGCGCTCTGTCGATAAAAGCCTGTTGCCATTCCGGTTGTGCAGATAACCAGGGCGTGGCATGCGCTTCATCACCGGTTTCATCGATAATGTACATGCCAAGTTCGTCAGCAAGATCGAGATAGGCGACATCAGGAGGATAATGAGAGGTACGGACGCAGTTGATGTTAAATTGCTTCATTAAAATCAAATCTTTTTTCATCGTCTCGCGGTCCATGGTCCGGCCGGTCAGTGGATGGTGCATATGACTGTTGACACCGTTGAGTTTGACCGCTTTGCCGTTTATCATAAGAACGCGATTGCGAATTTCAACCTGGCGAAAACCAAAACGCCGGCTCAGGAACTCGTGGGTATTTCCTTCCGTATCGACAAGCTCCAGGATCATGGTGTAAAGGGCCGGATCTTCTGCCGACCACGGTGCGGGGCGATCGATCCAGCGGCTCAACTGAACCCGGTTTTCTTCACCCCCCACAAGTTCAAGTGGTTCCGTCCTCAGCGGAGCGGATAAAATCAATTCACCATGGCGGTCATAGATATCCAGCTTTAGCGAACAATGACGTGATTCGGTACTGTAATTTTTTACCCAGGCCGTGCAGCTAAACAAGGCATTTTCATAAAGGCTGTCAAAACGGGTGGAGACGGCAAAATCCCGAATATGAACATTCGGGGTTGCCATAAGGTAGAGAGAACGATAAATGCCGGAAAGACGCCACATGTCCTGATCTTCGAGATAGCTGCCGTCCGACCAGCGAATCACCTGCACCGCGATATGATTGACTCCCGGTCTGACATAAGGGGTAATATCATATTCCGCGGGTTCCATTCCACCCTCGTTGTATCCCACGGAATCACCGTTAATCCAGACAGTGGAGGCGGATTTGACGCCTTCAAAATGGAGAAAAATATGCCGAGTATCCCAGCCGGATGGTAATCGAAACGTGCGCCGGTAAGAGCCGACCGGGTTGTAATCCTTTGGTACAAACGGCGGGTTGGCGGGAAACGGATGAGCGATGTTGCGAAAAAGCGGATGGCCGAATCCCTGCATCTGCCAGTTACCGGGAACCTGAATCCGGGACCAATGACTGACATCATGGTCGATTTTATGAAAACAATGGGGGGCTTGCGCCGGGTTTTCAGACCAGAGGAATTTCCAGCTTCCATCAAGAGACAAAAAAAATTCGGATTCGGCAAAATCGAGTTCAAGGGCCTTTTGCCGGTTTGAAAACGGCATTAAAGGGGTGTGCGGTGGCTGCTGGTTTCTTTCGAAAACCCGTGGATTCTCCCAGTCGGGACGATGCTGCGCCTGCACTGAAAACGCAACCGCAAAAACGAGGAGTAATGAATGAATCTTCACGATACCCTCTTGATCATTTCATCCAAAATAATTACGGTATAAGAGACACGGAATGCGCTACTCCTATAGAGCGAGTGTGCCATGAGATCGTATATCGAGAATCATAACACTATTCGAATCAAACACCTGGTGCATACGTCTTTTATAGGCATCGACATCAGGTTCAGGCAGAAACACCTGAATCGTACCGGCGAATCCGCCACCGTGTACGCGACAGGCACCAGCGCCGATCTCTTTGAGATATTCTTCGCTAAGGGCCAATGCCAGGGAAACGCCTTGTTCGTGAACGTTCTTGCCGGTATAGATATTTTGTAGCCACTTGAAAGAGGAATTGCCGGAAGCTCTGACCAGTTCAAGGAATCTGTCAAAATCATTTTTCTCCAGAGCATTGACCTGCTCGATGACGCGGGCATTGTCCTGTAAAAAATGCAAAGCGCGCAGGATAGCGCGATCTCCCGTCCTGGAGCGTAACATTTTTAGGTGGTCGAGCAAAGTTTCGAGATCAATATCGCGGCAAGTCTTGCCACCAAGCTCGGCCGCCACAGCCCGCATTTCCTGCGGTACCGCCGCATAATCGTCGGTTAAATCAGCATGGTTACCTCCGGTATCGACAACGACCAGCTTGTAACGAATGTTATTGAAATCAAAATTCACTTTCTGAACAATCGGCTGTTGCGGATTTTTAAAATCAATGGTGACGATTCCACCGACGGCACAAGTCATCTGATCCATCAATCCGCTTGGTTTGTTGAAATAAACATTCTCGGCATATTGTCCGATTACGGCCAGTTCTTCATTGCCGATACGGTTATCATTATAAAGGGCATTCAAGATGGTTGCCAGCAGAACTTCGATCGAGGCGGATGAGCTAAGTCCCGAGCCCGGCAGAACATCGCTGCTGATGGCAGCGCAATAACCGCCAATTTCATAGCCGAGCGTTTTAAATCGCGCTGCAATCCCCCGAATCAGAGCAAAGGTGGTGCGCTCCTCTTCTTTTTTGGCATCGAGATCCGTCAGATCGATTTCAAAACGTTCTTTATAGCCTTCGGAAATGACCGTGATCACATGCTCCGCTACCGGGGCGGCAATTGCAATGGAATCGAGGTGAATAGCGGCAGCGAGTACGCGACCATGATTGTGGTCGGTATGATTACCGCCGATTTCGCTGCGTCCAGGGGTACTGAAAAACCGCACATCCTTTTCTTCGAACTCCTTTTGAAAGCGCTCAGCAAGATTCCGGTAACGGCTTTTCTGTTCCTCCAGTCGGCGGGTGTCCGAGCCGTAAAGCATTTTTAGTGTTTTATCAGATACGATTTTCATTTTTTCATCCAATGAGCAGTCAAAATAGTTCTAATGATCATCTCGATTAAGCCTAACCGTAAAAAAACAATTTGCAAAGCGTCTTGCCTTGCAAAAATGCGGGATTTACTGCAACCTTTTGGGCTCATCCGGTTAATGCGTACCCAAAACCGCCAAGCTCGCCAAGAGCGCTGAGA
>CAZSOP010000305.1:0-5463 GCA_964608385.1 uncultured Cytophagia bacterium | reverse complement strand
GGCATCGAATTCAGCCCGGACCAGCGCAACATCGCTGGCTGGAAAATGGAACGCTGCAAAAAGTGCTGAAACGTCCGGTGGCCTCGGTTGACGAGTTGGCGCGTCTGAGCTACCCCCGGCTGCAGGCCGTGTTGTGAACGTTGGAAGCAGAACTGACGTCCCGGGAGTAAGCCGGACAGAGTAAGGCGACCAACGTTTTCCATTTGATAGCCAGAAGATGAACCGATAGATGAAGAATGCCGGGAAATTTCGTCTTTAGCAATGAAATTTTCTTTACTTTATCTCTGATTTTCATTAAAGAGGTATGAACCGTCAATTTAGCCAATTAAAGCTTATATCTTTAATGATTGGAGGACAGTATGAGCGTTAGTTTCTATCTTGGACAACCGTTTGAGACCGTGCAAGAACGTCGAGCTTGGGATGTGGTCAAAAATGATCTCCAGGATAAGTTTGGGGAGAGCAGCAATCATTATTACGTCCTGGCTAATTATTTTATGAAGGGACGTCAAATAGATTTAACCGTCCTCAAACGAGATGCGATTATCGTGGTTGAACTCAAAGAATGCAATAAATCTTTTAAAGCGACTGAAAACGGCGATTGGCGAACATCCGATGGCTATGTCATTCAAACGAACGGTCAAAATCCTTATCAGCAAGTCAATACTTATCGTAAATGTTGGATAGGATATTTAAGAGAAAAACAAGAAGAATTCCTCATGCCCGCTAAAGTTGATACCCTCAACCTTGAACATGTGTGTGGATATGTGACGATTGCCCCTGTTTTACCAGTTGGCACCCGGAATAAAATTAATCAATTTAGCTCAAAGTGGTTTCGGTTGTTTGGATTAAACGAATTGAGTCAAGAAGTAGAATATGCTACGAGTCGAGAAGTCAATTTCTCCGCAAAAGAATTAGAGAGGTTAATTCGACTCTTGGATATGAAGGAGGAGAAGGAGGAAGTTAAACCTCCTCCTGTGAAAAACGGAGGGCGCGAACCAATGATAAAAACGGTAATTACTCAGGTTCTGAAAAAACGCCATGCCAGGGCGCCGATGTTGGAGCAAACCGAACGACAACTGCTGGACCTGACCCAACAACTCGACGCGCTGCGACACATGGCGAACGAAACTGCGGGGGGGGGGCAAATCCCCCAGGATTTCCTCGACGTTACTGCTACTATCGCTGATCAGGTAAGCAGCCTGCAACAAGAAATTACTGAACTCCTGCCAAAGCTCACCAATCTCACCGAACGCTTTCGCAAAGAAACCATTAATATCGGGGTCTCTGGAAAAACCGGTCAAGGGAAAAGCACCCTGCTACAAAGTATTTCCAGCTTGTCGAATAAAGAGATTCCAGCCGCTTCAGGGCTTGCCTGTACTGCAAGTAAAAGCATGATTTACCACACCGAAGGCAATCCGTATGCACGGATTGATTTTTATTCGGAAGATGAATTTTTGAAAGAAATCATTATGCCGCATTTTAACAAATTGGATCTTCCGAAACCGTATTTGCTGAGGGATTTTGAGGAGCCGCTGCCGGAGGTTGCTACAGATCGGATTATTGATCAGGCCAATTATGAGCGGCTGGTCAAAATTCACACATTGTTTCCGAATTTTAAACATCTGCTTTCGACATCAAAACAAGTGCCGTTAGAAGAGATCCGCAACTATGTGATTCAGGAATATCCGGTGTCCATTGCGGTTAAGACAGCGCATGTTTATACCAATTTCCCCAATCATGATGTCACTGGTCTGTGTCTCGTTGATCTCCCTGGTCTGGAAGCAGTGTTGAATCATGAAATCAAATTAGCTTCCTCGCTGGAACGCGAAGTTGATGCGGTAATTTTCCTCAAACAACCAACCTCGACGCGAGCCGAATGGAGTCCCGAAGATTATAAAGTGCTTGATTTGATCAACGAATCCATCAAAGAAATCAAGTTGACCGATTGGCTGTTTATTGTCCTGAATGAACTGGAAGATGGTTCGAATGCCCAACAAGTGCAACTTTTGCAAGAAAACCCCCCGGCAAAATATAGTCGTCTCAATATGCTGGTCAGTCAGTGTAAAAATCCCGCTGATGTCGAACAGAACGTGTTTGCGGTGGTACTGAACCATCTGGAACAAAATTTGGAGGAAATTGACCGCGTGCTGTTAGACAGCCTGGAACACAACGTGGAACAGATTGTGAATAAGGCGACGTTAGAATTGTCGTCAGTTGTGAAATTTTTTGATTCCGAACAAGATGAGTTGGGGATTTTTAAGGAATTCAAACGATTATTTGAAGAATATTATGATATCTTAGGCAATATACTAGAATCCTTGGTCGTTGAGGTTAGAGAGCGAACCTATTTGGATGAAAATCAGCAAAATTTTCTCGCCAAAGTCGAGTCAATTTGCGATGAAGCCGAACAGAATCCTCCTGTGCCTTCGGTTGAAGAACTTGCAAATCAGTATTTTCCCGGAAGTGGATGGTATGGGATCGTTGAAAGAACCCTGCCAATGCTGCGCGCTGAACTTGCCAAAACACTGGCAAAAGGATTAGATGTCTTTTTGGAGGATATGATTGAAAATGTCTATCGTGATATTTTAGTTCGCGCTTTGCCTGAAACGTTACGCGCGTTAGTTACACCATCTGGCAAACAATTGACGCCGCGAGAACAAATGAAAGCTTTTTATGATTTGCTTGGTCCGCAAGAACACCCGAAGCTACGTGACACGTTTGAATATGTCTTTAAATTCGATTTTTCCTACCAAAGCCATTTTCATTACCGGGTACGGCAGCAAATGGTGTCATTAGATCCGTTGATGGATGCAAGTCTTGTCCCAAGCCTGATCGCCTCAGATGCGACCAAAGAATATGCTCCGGATGTTCAACGCGGATTGGCGACGATGTATTGTCAGGCCGTTTCGAAAATTCGCAAACAATTTATCACAGAAATGCAGGCTGATCCGGGAAATGCAATTTTTGCACTGCTAGAAGAAATTCGTGATAGATTGTTGCGAACTGAACGAATCAAAGATGAATGGGAAACTTTTGCATTTCTCCGGCGGGGAGAAATCTGGCCTAAAGAATTTAGCCAATTTGATCAGCAAACGGCCTTACGAAAACGATGGCAGAACGCTATTAACAACATATTGACGCATTGTCTTTCATTGCAAAATGCGCTTCAAAAATAGCAATTCACAAAGGGAACTGAAACCTTTGGCAGAATGCTGTCTGATTTTACCTGATTATGAATCTTCAACGATATGTCCACACGATTTTTTCGATGTATCGTCATCTATTTGCCCTTATCAGGCGATGGATGGCTAAACTCATTTTTAAAAAAGGGAGCATACAAGCTATGAACGGAAGAGATATTACAATGATGATGTTAGGCCCCCGCGCTGTTGGGAAAACGACGATGCTTGCGCTGATGTATAAAGGATTAGGAGGTGTCAATCTGAACACTCATTTTGAATTCGAAACCGAATATGAAACGGTACAAGAACTTAACGAAGCCTATCTCAAATTGACAGAGGTGCTGGAGCAGCCTGTCTTTACAAAGCATGAACGGCTTTTGAGAGGCGATGTAGGTTTGATAGAGCGAAAATTTGCTGTCAACTTCAAAGGCAAGAAAAAATTCGGTTTTGTCTTCTGCGATCATGCCGGCGGTTTATTGACAGACAAAGGAACTCCCGGGCTTGAAGAGTTTCGCCAGCGGTTGCAAAGGGCGATCGTGGTTGTTAATGCATTAGACGGCGCAGCTCTTGTAGAAGGAAGCAAATTATTCTCCGATAGCGTGAATCGTCCGATGTTGATTCGTGAATTACTCCAAAAAGCCTTGGATGACAAGCAGGAACATCTAGTCTTGTTTGTGATCACGAAATGCGAAACATGGTTGAAAGACCCTGATGGACGCGTGAAAATGGAGAAAGCCTTCGAAGAGCGTTATGCCGAAGTTATTAACGTGATTACGAATAACCATAGAAACAATGTCGTCGGTGTATTGATGCCTGTGCAAACGCTGGGATGTGTGGAATTTTCAAAAGTTAGTCATTATGGGAAAACTGATGAAGAGATTGAATTTATCCGCAAGCCGAACCGTCCGTTCCAACCAGAGGGAGTCGAGCAACCGTTAAGGTATGCGCTGGCCTTTGCGTTAGCGCAATATGCCAAAAATTCTCTCTGGATCAGAATCATTTGGGAAAAAATTTTTGGCAGAGATATAGAATTCCGCAATGCCCTGCAACAATTTGCCAATCAACGCGATAAAAGCTACAAGATGTATGGGAACGTGTCTTTGATTCTGTAACGGAAATCAAAACAAGTCCTGCTAAAGTATTTATAAAACATTCCGACATTTTGATTTTGATAGAGTAAGAAAGCAGGTACACTATGAGCAATCAATTATGGCAGCCGAAAGCGGTTGCACTACATACGGCATTCAAAGCCCCGGATAAAGACTACAACTGGTATATTCACGGAGGCGAGGCGCTTCTTGAAGAAGAGATGAAAGCGGCTCATTACGCCCTGATTCGAGACCGTAAAGGCGATGCTCCGCGTATTATCCTTATGGTCAAGGCTGACCGGATCGCTTTACTGGTCGGAACCATGCGAACTGAACGACGGGATTATGTCAACGGGACTATTTACGATACACTCTATCTTGAATTCGATGCAAAAGACAGGCATGATGTTCTTTCTTCCACGGCAACGTTACTTGCCGCGTATGATCAAGATAAAAATCATCAAGAATATCAGCAGTATGAAAAATTCTTTTTGGACTATGCGGAAGCATTAGCAGAAAAAGGGGAAAAAGCGCACATTCCTACACTGCCGCCAATTGATTTGCCAATGTATACAGACATACCCACTGATAACTGTGATTTTCGTTATTCGAAAGCTGCCGTGTTTTCTACACCGGAAAGCCGTAGCAAATGCGCTCGATATCTGAAATGTTTGTCAAAATCGGAAAAGCTCTCAATGCCAGTAAAAGTTGTATCAACAGGCAGGATTGGCAAAGATGATCTTCAGAAATATGCGAAGACTCTCTCAAAAGGAACGCTTATCGTCCTCACATTATTAGATTCCATAAAGCATGAAGAAGATTTGCGAAGTCCTACAAAAAAGGGATTAAAGGGGTTGTTCGGAGGTATTCTTGCAGTGTTAATTGTAGGATTTTTTCTTTTTCTCCAAGATCGCACCCCGCCGCAGCTTGCGAGCCTGACGCTGCGAGCAAGCAACCTTATGGAAAACCTCATGGAAAACCCCGGCAAGCCCATCCCGCGCTTCGGCCCGGACGGCGCGCTGCGCTTGACGTTTACCGACAACAAGGCTATGTCGTCTGAGACACCCCCGCGCCTGGCGCTTGAGGCCGGGGCGCAAACGCTTTCGTTTCCGCAGCCCTGCACGCCAACCGACGACCGGGGCCAGACCTGGGAGTGTCCGGCGGCCGTCGCCGCGGCCGACCCGAATCAGACC
>CAZSOP010000304.1:0-5472 GCA_964608385.1 uncultured Cytophagia bacterium | reverse complement strand
CCAGCGCTTTGAAGCTGTTGTTGTTTGCAGAAACTATTCGGATCATTTTATCAATGAGTGCGGCACCGCTTTCGGCGTACGCGGCGAAACGATCGATAATGAACGTGGAATATACTGGGGATTCAAGTGGTCACCCCAAAGAGGCACTACATTTTCTCTCTGGTCGGATTTTTTCAGGCAGCCGATGCCGACAGTCCGAATCCCAATGCCGAGATATAGAGCAAACTGGCAGGCTTGTCTGCAAAAAAAGATGAAAACTGTGCATTTAACCGCCAGAGCCGGTTTTAAAGAAGAAGAGCTGTTTAACCAGTATGCCGATCAATGGGGTAATAAAGAAAAAAAAATGTTGCATCAGCGGAAAATCCAATACCGGCTGCAATTGGATATATTCCCCAAAAAAAATATAAATCTCCGTTCCAGATTCGAGTATCATCATAGCAGCCGGAATCACTGGACTCTGAACACAACAGAGAAACTCGAGCCCGGAATTCTGTTAACCCAGGCAATGCAACTAAAATCCACCCATTATTCCCTCTGGCTCCAATTCACTGCATTCGATGCCCTTGATTATGAAAACAGATTTTATCAATTCGAAAGAGACCTTCCCGGCACAATGTGCATTAAATTACTATACGGACGTGGAATTCGATTTTACTCCCGAATCCGTCTATCCTGGAAAAAAAATTTTCGTTTCACTCTGAAATTCGAAAACACCTTCTATGACCACAGTGACACTATCGGTAGCGGTTATGATAAAATTGAAAGCTCATCGCTATCAGCGCTGTCATTGCAGCTCGACTGGAGGTTCAAAAACTAGTTGAATTTATAAATTCATTTAATTATATTTTTGAATTATAGTTTTCCACCATCTTGTCTAACGATTACAGCGATAAAAATTGAATCTGTAAAATGATCAAACGGTTCATCCAAAATATTACGCTCTTTTATTTCAATATCATCTATGGTTTGCTGTCAAAGCGACAAAAAGTTTCAATTCACAATGTCCTAAAACAAGCAGCAAATATACTTATATGCCTTCCGGGTGATCAAAGCGGTATTCAAAGTACGATCCGTAAAATCGATCGTTTTCGGCAGGTATTTCCAAATGCTGATATCACCCTGTTCAATCCCACAAATCGCTCTTTAGCCGGTCGATTCAAAAGCGGTTTCAACCTGATAGAGTCCGAGCGGGGGATTCTCAATTTTTCGCAACAGATTAATTCCAAAATCAAAAGCGAAATTTTCCAGCAAAACTATCAGGTCACCATTGACCTGAGCAGAACATTCCAATATGAAAATATATTAATCCTGTGCCTGAGCCACGCTGATTTGCGCATCGGCTTTGATCATCCGAAGAAAATAAAGTTTTACAATTTTGTAATCCGTATCTCTTCGGAACAGACCTGGGATACGAGTTTAGACATTTTAACCTCTTTTTTAAAGCAAAATAATCATGCAGATCAGAGCCGGCGCTTGTAAGTGGAACAATAAAATTAATTAGTTATATATAATATTTCAGGCTCCCCGGGAATTGCATATTTTTTAAAGCCTCTTTGCATCGCCAGAAGCGAATCTGCCGAAATCGGGTACGATAATTGCTGTAAAGATTTTAAACACCTTTAACACTCAGCAAAGGACATGATTGTGGAAGGGTATGCTGAAATCGAGGAAAAAGGAAAAAATGAAAAAAGCAGCGGCGCTGTCAACGTGAACGCCAACATCGATGCCCTCAACAGAAAACTCCAGGACAGGATTAAAGAATTGGAACTCCTCGTTCAAGTCTCCTATGTCCTGAATAATGCTTATGAATGGAGTGAATTTGTTGAATCCGTCCGCCATTTTTTTCTGGCACATTTTAATATCGATGGCTTTGCACTGCTGTTGAAGACAGAAGCAAAAAATGTGTTTCGAGTTCTCTCCTCCGTCGGTAAAGACGCTCTGCGCGAAAAAACCGCTCCGATTGATCTAAACAATGTCTATATTCAAAAACTCATCCTGAAAAAAGAGATCATTTACATCACTGGAAATAAAGAAAAAAGCAATATACCTTCCGTCTTAAACGGCCAGTGTAGTTCTATATTGGCGATACCCGCTATATCCAGATCCAGCAGGATACTGGGTGTTATTTGCCTTAAGAGACTGGAAAAACAAGCTTTTTCCACTCAGGAAATCGAAACGATCAGACAAATCGTGACACAAATCGCTGTTATGCTGGATAAGGCGATCATCTATAAAAAAGCAAGAGAACTCGCCTTTACCGATGAATTGACCGGCATTTTTAACAGAAGATATTTTAACCAGCGCTATAGCCGTGAATTGGGCCGCGCAAAACGGTACAAGCGCACCTTGTCGATCTTGATGATCGATATCGATCATTTTAAAAGGTTTAACGATACGATGGGGCATTTGGTGGGTGATGATGTATTGAGAAAAATGGCCCGTGTCTTTGAATCAAATCTTCGTAAGGCGGATATTCTATGCCGATATGGAGGAGAAGAATTTGTCGTTATTTTGCCGGAAATCAGCCTAAAACAGGCCATCCATGTAGGCGAAAAGCTGCGTAAAACCACGGAATCGAGCCGGTTCATTGGTGAAAAAAACGTGGAGGAAGAAATTACCATTTCCGTAGGTGTGGCCAGTTATCCGGAAAGCAACAGCGATCTTGAAGAAATACTCGGTAAAGCAGACAAGGCCCTCTACAAAGCCAAACAAAAGGGCCGAAACCGCGTGGTTGCGGGAAAATAACGCCTAAAGGTTGCGGATTGCTCTCAACTGCTCTTTGGCTGTGTACTCTCCTTTATGTATAAACCACTTCATTTTGCGGAATTCCGACCAGTGATAATCCCCCACCGGTGGTCGAATTAACAAATCCGCTTCTTTGACCAATTCATCGTGATAATGGCGCGACGTTATGGAAAAACTGCGAAAAACAACATCGATAACGCTATCCAACTCGGGCTGTTCGGGAAGATTTTGTGAAACATCCACCCCGATGACTTTACCGTTTTGCAGACGTTTTGCCGCCCGTATTGGTACCGGCGATGTCGCTGCCCCATCTATAAGCAGCCTGCCGTTTATTTCTCGGGGGGGTAAAAATCCCGGCAACGATGCACTGGCGGCAACGGCTTCTATAATCCCGCCCTGGTCTAAAATAACTTCTTCGCCGGTTTTCAAATCCGTCGCAATCGCAGCAAACGGAATCCTGGTTCTCTGCACGAGTTGATCGCGAAGAAGGTAATTCAATGGAGCAAATAGTCGCTCTTCAGACAACACGGACCGCTTGTGCGCAGCAATATTCATAGCAATGCTTTCGCGTATATTATGTGCAAAATGGTCAAGCCAGGACTCGGATATCTTTTTTTTGCCGGCGACCGGCAGTCCGCTTGTCCTGAAGGCCTCATCCTGCATTAATTTTAAAAAACGCTCCTCTGTCGCTTTTGCCTCCCCTAATTGCGCATAGACGGCACCAACGATGGCTCCCATACTGGTGCCGACAACACGGGAGATTTCGATTCCTTCTTCCTCCAAAACCCGTAACACGCCAATGTGTGCAAAACCACGGGCACCTCCTCCCCCCAATGCCAATACAATGGGTTGCCGTTTTCGCCAAAAAAACAAATTCGTCTCTCCGTAATTGATGACCACTATTATTTGCAGGATTCCAGCTGCATCTGCACAAGAGCTGTAGAGCCCGGCATTATTTATAAAACAGTTATCTTTTGATTAATGGTTTTGCCCCCGATCTCGATTTTTATAAAGTAAATTCCGGCAGATACAGGATAACCAGCCCGATCGTACAAGTCCCAGCGAACCGGTTGGCTACCGCCCGGCTCCAGCATACCGTCAAATAACGCCCTTACACGTTGACCCAAAATATTATAAATATTCATTGTCACACGAAGGGTGGATTGAACATCCAGTAAAAGGGTGAATTCTTGATCGCGACCCCGGATAAGAGGATTTGGAAACCCGCCGATCAAATCGGTACGCGACGGAATCCCCATAGGATCACCATGATAATAGACCGCCTTCAGAGCCTGTGCAATACCATATCCATAATCATTATCGGGTTGATCAGCCCGGGTTGCCGTACGAACAAGGGCTTCTCGCACCTGTATCGGCGATAATTCCGGATGAGCGCATAAAATCAACGCACAAATTCCGGCTATAATCGGCGCCGACGCAGACGTCCCGCTTATATAGGTATAGCGGTCACTGATGCTTGTGGTGTCAAGCGGAACATTAACGCTATAATCCTGCACTCCCATGGCGACCACATCGGGTTTGATGCGCCCGTCAGCCGTTGGACCGCTGGAACTGAAATAGGCAATGTCGCTGTTCTGATCAACCGCTCCCGCCGCAATAACGCTATCTCCGTCCGCAGGGGCGATGATATATTTCCACGGATCCCGGCGCTCGTTGCCGGCAGAAGTTACCACAATAATCCCCTTTTTGACCGCAAGATCCGCGGCGCGCGTAATCAGGGCTGTGTTCCCGTCCATGTCCGAATAGGAATACCAGTCGTTATACCCCACACTCGATGTGATAATATCCGCACCAAGACTGTCAGCCCATTCCGCTGCAGCAATCCAAAAATCTTCCTCTATCCGTGTTTCAGAGCTCACATCCTCGGTTTTAGCAAGCAGGTAGCTGCTGTTATAGGCCGGGCCGATCAGTTTATTGAGCCGGTAACCGGCAACGATTGAAAGCACCATGGTGCCATGAGAAATTTGAGAAGCAATATCCTGGGCCGGGTCATAATCGACATTATCATCCTGATGAACAAAATCATATGCTGCCAGTACATTGATATCGGCAAACGCCTCATGATTCAGCCTGAAACCACTATCGAATACACCAATGAGCACATCCTGGCCGGTAAATCCCAATTCATGCACCTGCGGTACCTGTGAAAGTGCATTTTGCTTATATGAATACCCATAACTGGGATCAATATCGTCAAGCAAATCACCAACCGGCGGAGATTTGAGCAGCTCGTTGTCTTTGATTGGGGAGCGGCGAAAAACGCTTACCGGTTCAATTCTCTCTATAAATGGTTTTTGCCGCAAGAGATCGCGTTGCGAGCCACTCAGATAGGCGCTTACCGCGTTGAACCACTTGCTCCGGTGAAGAATTGTAATGCTGCTCTTTTTGAGCGAATCGATCCATGCCCGATCCAGGGGAAGGTCTGTATAGTCAACAAGAGGTTGAGCATCAGAAACCCTGAGGCGCCTGAGACGGGCGCGTTCAGTAATCAAATCATAGCGTTGCGCCTTTGAAAGCCTGTTCAAAGAAACTTTATCTGTAAAAAATATCCAATATTTATCGATTTGAGAATTCGTTTGTGCCGGTAAAATCGCCACAAAGGTAACAATTGTACTCAGAAAAATTATTTTTTTCATATTTCCTTACCGTTTTGCCATAAAGGCCTTCTCCAAAACAACCGGAGTTACCGGCGCGGCTTTTTCGCCC
>CAZSOP010000303.1:0-5486 GCA_964608385.1 uncultured Cytophagia bacterium | reverse complement strand
GCATGATTACATCCGTGCCATCATAAAGGGCGTTGGCGATATCGCTGACATCGGCCCGACTGGGAACCGGATTGTCGATCATCGATTCGAGCATTTGCGTAGCGGTGATAACCGGTTTCCGGGTTTTATTGCATTTTGAAATCATGGTCTTTTGCAGTTCCGGGAGTTTCCAGATCTCAACCTCAACGCCCAAATCACCGCGGGCAATCATGACGGCGTCGGTTTGCTGCAGAATAACGTCAAAATGAGCAAGCCCCTGCGGATTTTCGATTTTTGAAATTATTTTAATGCCACTGCCTTTGAGGCGCTGCTGTAATTCCAGCACATCTTCCCGGTCACGGGTAAACGAGTCGGCAATAAAATCAACCTGATGCGATCTGGCGAACTGCAGATATTTGACATCATAGGGCATGGTGTAGGGAAAATCAATATTGGTATCGGGATAATTTAATCCCTTGCGCGACCTCAGTACGTCTCCATACAATACCCGGCAATCTATCTTGCCGGGCTCAACCTTAATAACTTCGAGTCCGATATAGCCATCGTCTACATAAAGGTGATGGCCCTTTTTAACATAGTTATCCAGTTGTTCAAAGGTGACCGGAATTCCTTTATCAAAATTTTCAATATTCGGATATTGTTTATCAGCAGTGGAGGGCAGGTCGGTTCGCAGGGTTATCTGCATTCCAGCTCTTAGTGGAAGCGGTTCGGGCAAATCTCCAATTCTGATTTTGGGGCCTTTGAGATCATAAACAATATATCCATGCGAGGTGATTTTTCGCCAGCGCTCGATAGCGAGTTGATGAAATTTCAGGTCGCCATGCGAACTATTGATACGGATACCTGATAATCCTTTTTCATACATTTCCTCCAAGTGATCAATTGAAGCGGGACCGATGGAAGCCAGTATTTCGGTTTTCATTCATGCCTCATTTTTCATAACGATCAGAGCGGTAGCCGGGCAACTGCAACAATCCATTCCGATAAAACAATGTCGGAAACCGGATATCGTTTATTCATCACCTCATATTAATTGCTTACAGAAACAGGGATATCCGGAGATTCGTATCCGGGATTGTTGCTATACAGCAACGTGACCTTGAAAGTGGTTTGTCCGATGGATTTTCCATGCATCACGAACTTGAACGTATCACTCGGAACAATAGCGGCAGTGGCAATTTCCGTATTTGCCACCTGTACGCCCAGCTTGGCGGATTGATCCGCAATGTAAGGTTCGCCATCATCAGTAAATATAACTTCAATTTGGGGAGAATGAGCATCCAACGGCAGAATCAAATTATTCATCAGCACGTCATTTTGTTCCACAACCACCAGAGCCTGGCCGTTGAAGAAAAGCGTCACTCCGTTCACCGGAAAGGTCTCAACCGGGGGTTTATAAGGTTCATCCTCGCTGCACTGGATGGCCATAAAAAACGTTAAAAATGCCAGTAAAACTCGCATATTGTTCTCCCAAAACTAATGACCTGGAAATCACTATTCACTATTTATTCGCGCTCATAAACTCGAGCGTAAAAATAAATATAGAGAAAATCCTACAGAAATCAAATAATATTTCATATATTACATCCCGTTATACGAATGGATAGAACCAAAAACATTTCGGCAATGCTCACGTCGGGATTTGGAACCTTATTAGAAAGGTAAAAACAACATGCAAAAGAAAAGGCCGTTTGAGCCGATACCTCATTCCCAAGTTGAAATAAAAGGCGGATTTTGGTTTGCGAAAACACGTACCAACCGGGAAACGACACTCGATTTTATTTATAATCATATGAACGAAAGTGGCCGAATAGATGCCTGGAAACTGGATTGGCAACCCGGCAGCCGGCAGCCAAAGCCGCATATCTTTTGGGATTCTGATGCAGCAAAATGGTTGGAAGCCGCTGCTTGTTCACTGGCAACACATCCTGATAAAGCGCTGGAGCTCAAGTGCGATACCCTCATCGACCTGATTGCCCAAGCGCAACAAAAGGATGGTTATATCAATATCTATTTCACTTCTGTTGAACCGCAAAAACGCTGGAGCAATTTACGCGACCAGCATGAATTGTATTGTGCCGGTCACCTTATTGAAGCGGGTGTGGCTTATTACCGATCAACCGGCAAGGATAAACTGCTGAATGTTGTAAGCCGCTATGCCGACTATATCATTTCGGTTTTTGGACCCGAATCTCATCAAAAACACGGTTATCCCGGTCATGAAGAGATAGAACTCGCCTTGATCAAGCTCTACCGCTTAACCGGCAATAAAGCCTATCTAAAGTTGAGCAAATATATGGTCGATGAACGGGGGCGTCAACCACACTATTTTGATCTGGAAGCAGAACATCATGGTGCCGCCAAACAGTGGCATCACCAGGAGGGACATAGTGTCTTTCAGGCGCACCTGCCGGTTCGCCGGCAACGCCAGGTTACCGGCCACGCCGTAAGAGCGATG
This sequence comes from uncultured Cytophagia bacterium, assembly GCA_964608385.1. GTDB lineage: Bacteria > Zhuqueibacterota > Zhuqueibacteria > Residuimicrobiales > Oceaniaggregativiventaceae > Oceaniaggregativivens_A. Next base: position 3,028 of record CAZSOP010000303.1, on the reverse strand, counting down.
TATTTGTATTCGGCAATGACGGATCTTGCTGTTGAATATTCTGATCAAGAGCTGCAAAAAACATGTGAGCAGCTGTGGCACAATATGGCAGACAAAAAAATGTATCTAACCGGTGGAATAGGCTCTTCGTATCAGAATGAGGGATTTAGCCGGGATTATGATCTACCCAACGAAGCGGCTTATGCGGAAACCTGCGCAGCCATCGGACTGGTTTTTTGGGCCCATCGCATGCTTAGCTACAGCGGTTATTCACACTATGGCGATATTCTTGAACGTGTATTGTACAATGGGGTTATAAGCGGTGTGGCTCTGGATGGCAAACGTTTTTTTTATGAAAACCCACTCAAGAGCAGGGGAACGCATCACCGGAAAGCGTGGTTCGATTGCGCTTGCTGCCCGGCGAATCTGGCAAGATTACTCGCCTCTCTGGGCGGATATGTTGCCGCCCAGAGAAGCGGAGATCTGTTCATTCACCTCTTTGTGGACTGCCGTATAGCGTTTTCACACGGCTATGTATCGATAAAAACGGCCTATCCCTGGGAAGAAAAAATAAGGTTTACCCTGGAATTGGAAAAACCGCGTCAATTCACTCTGGCGCTACGATTACCCGCCTGGTGCCGGTCGCCTCGTCTTCACATCAATGGTCAACCCACTCCAATTCATATAAAAAAGGGATATCTTCATTTGCAGCATCACTGGCAAGTTGGCGATACCATTGAACTGACGCTGCCGATGTTAATAGAACGCGTCAAAGCGCACCCTGCCGTCGTAAACAATCAGGGCCGGGTTGCATTACAGCGCGGACCCCTGATTTATTGTCTTGAATCAACCGACAACGGTGGCAACCTGGATCAAATCGTACTACCCCCGCACGCTCCTTTGTATGCTGAAAAAGAGACCGACCTGTTTGAAGGGATTATGGTCATACGCGGCAACGGCGAACGTCAAATATCATCAATACAGGAAACCTCCCTCTATTCTGCTGCGCCGAAAAGAATCGAGCCCTGCCCGATAACCGCAATACCCTATGCCTATTGGGATAATCGCCGGGCGGGAGAAATGCTGGTATGGATCAGAGAAACGACCCGGCAAAACTGACGATAGTCGATGCTCAGTGGCTGATATGATGAATGGTTGCCGGCATTACGTCAGGATTGAGATACACCGGTTTGGTCATCGCAGAGAGTATATTATCGTTCAAATAGATTTCCTTTGACCGGCCACCCGTAACGCGGCAAAACAGATCATGCATAGTCAATGGCCGGCTCTGGCTTGTCATAAAATTTGTGCTGTTATGTAGAGCGACGACAGCTGCCTCCGGTTGCCGGTTCAGGGTTTTTAGAGCGGATATTTGTCCGCCGTTTACATTATCAAAACAAAGAGCCGGACGATGGTCCGGTTGTATGGTTTCCAAAGTAATATTGTTCAAAGAAATATTATCGACATGACGTATGTAAAAACCATATGCCGGCAGGGCACCGAACATCGTCGATTCCGGATAATGCTCCCGCAATTCCGGCACGGTTGAATCTACAAGCTCCCCGGCACCGTTACCTTTGAATCTGATATGGATGTTGCTCAAGCTGACATGTTCGATCGGCTTGTCGGCCAGTCCGGTTATCGAACAGCCGATACTATCCGTAGCGGTAGCGATGATGTTGCTGATTTGCACCCTTGAAAACGACCCCACCGCCGGTCGCTCCATGCCCTCTTTATAGATTCTTCCGCGATCACCCAGACGCAGATAAATCGGCACCGTCGTACCGCTGATGCTTATATTCGATATGGTGACCCCGTCCAAAGTGCCCCCATCCACGATGGCCAGGACAATTCCCGCCAGCCCCTGTTTTCTGCCATAGATCAGCGAATCGTGTCTGCTCGGTTTGATGACGCAGTTCGAAATAACGATATTCCTGAATCCGCCGTGAGATTCCGTGCCCATTTTGATGGCATTGCAATGGCTGCTCAACACACAATTTGAAATGGTTACATTCTCCGTTGGTCGTGCAAACGTGCTTTTCAGGGTCAATGCATCATCATCCGTATCGCCAAAGCAGTCGCTGATGATCACATCTTTGCAGCCGTCGATATCGATCATATCATTGTTTTTATTGCAATGGTTATAAACATGGATGCCGCGAACACGCAACCGCTCACATCCCATATAATGTTGCATCCACATGGCCGAGTTTTGCATGGTGATTCCTTCAACAACAACATCCCGGTACTCTATAAAGCGAATGACATAAGGACGATTTTGATAGCGATCAGGTTTTTTCCGCGTCTCAACCGCAAAAGCAGCTCCCTGTCCATCGATTGTACCCTCGCCACTAATGGCGATGCGCTTTTCTTTTTCAGCAAAAATCAGACTGGTACGGAGCCAGGCATCCGTATAGGAGAGTATACTGCCCTTATAGCGCTTGTAATCAGAAATATCCGTGCTTGCGAGAAGCAAGGCGCCGGCGGACAAATATAGCGTCACGCCGCTCTTTAAATATAGAGAACCGGTGAGATACGTTCCGGCCGGAACGTTCACCTGGCCGCCATCAAGCGCACAGGAATCAATGGCTGCCTGTATCGATGCAGTCGCTTTTGTATGACCATCACCAACGGCACCAAAATCGCGCACGTTAAAACGGTTGACCACTGCGTTCGCGTCTGAATGGCTGGAAATAAAAAACTGCGAGAGGACCAAAATCAAAACAATTCTGAAAAACATGGAAGACTCGGAAAAATGACTCGATGTATTTTGCAGCAAACAAGACAGATTTTCATGCAAGATACAACAGAGGAGAGCATATTTCAAGCGTTTTTTAACAGGGATGTAAACTATTTACACGATACCATTTTTAAAAAAACAAAATGTATAAAATCTTTACATTTCGAGTTGACAATAGCAATTATTAAATAGAATAAAAATAAACATTTGAATAAAAACCAGCTGTGGCATCTATTTTGCAAGGGTCATATTGATAGCTGGATATACCCGGATTCGGAAATCATATGATTATTAATTTTACCCGGATAA